>NZ_JBHXCW010000237.1:0-11563 GCF_042725365.1 Lentzea sp. NPDC060358
CTCGCTGGACGGGGGAGCCACCACCGCACCGGAACCGCCTGCGCAACAGCAAGCCGCCCAACACAACAGGCGTGCCATCAGCCTGCGAGCGGCGCTGGAGGGCTCCTTCGGGAGTGTCGGGGGCCAGGGGGCAGCGCCCCCAGAACCAACCCGCGCAACAGCAACACCGCCAAAGCAACCCAACCACCAGAACGAACAGGGGCGGACACCCGGAGGTGCCCGCCCCGCCAAGACCGGAGGTCAGATGCCCGCCGAGGCGAGCCACTCCTTGGCGATCTTGTCCGGCTCCGGCTTGTCCGGCGCCGCCAGCTTCTGGTTCAGGTCGAGCAGGGTCTTCGTGTCGAGCTTCTTCGAGATGGCGTTGAGGGTGTCGCGGACCTGCTGCGACGCCTTCTTCTCGTTGATCAGCGGCAGCACGTTCTGCGCGGCGAACACGTTCTTCGGGTCGTCCAGCACCACGAACTCGTTGGCCTTGATCGAGGAGTCCGTCGTGAACAGGTCGGCCGCCTGCACCGTGTTGTCCTTCAGGCCGGCGACCGTCAGCGGGCCGCCGACGTCGAGGGCCTTGAACTCCTTGAACTCGCAGTTGTACTTGGCCTTCAGGCCGGGCAGGCCGTCGGGGCGGTTCTGGAACTCCGGCGGGCCGCCGAAGACCAGGTCCTTGCAGTACGGCACGAGGTCGTCGATCGACTTCAGGCTGTACTGGGCCGCGATCTGCTTGGTGACGACGACCGCGTCCTTGTCCTCGGCCTCCGACTTGTCCAGCACGATCAGGTTCTGCGGCAGCGCCTTCTTCAGCGCCTCGTACACCTCGTCGGCGCCGACTTCCTGCGCGTCCTTGTCGATGTACTTGAGGAGCACGCCGGTGTACTCGGGGATCAGGTCGATCGAGCCGTCCTGAACGCCCTTGTAGTACAGCTCCCGGTTGCCGATGTTGAGCTTCTTGGAGACCTTGACGCCCTTGGCGGACAAGGCTTCCGCGTAGATCTCGGCGAGCAGGCGCGACTCCGTGAAGTTGCCCGACCCGACGACGATCGTGTCCGTCGGGGCCGGGTTGTTGGCGCCGCCCGTCAGCGGGTCACCACCGCACGCCGACAAAAGCATGACCGCGGCGACGGCTGTCGCGATGCGCTTCATCTCTTTCCTCCGGTTCCTGCTGGACGCAGCCCTGGCGAGACCGTCAGCCGTTGCAGGCCGGCGAACCCCAGGTCGACTACAACGGCGAGCAGTGCCACGAGCACCGCGCCGGCGAGCATCTGTCCGAACTCCTGCAACGCGAGGCCGTCGAAGACGAACCTGCCGAGGCCACCGGCGCCGGTGTAGGCGGCGATGGTGGCGGTCGCGACGACCTGCAGCGCGGCGCCGCGGAAACCGCCGTAGATCAGCGGGAGCGCGTTGGGGATCTCCACCCGCAGCAGCACGCCCGACTCGCGCATGCCGACGCCGCGTGCCGCGTCGACCGTCACCGGGTCCACCGCGCGCACGCCGGCGTAGGTGCCCGCCATGATCGGCGGCACCGCCAGCAGCACGAGCGCGACGTACACGGGGAAATCGCCGAGGCCCGCCCACAGCACGACGAGGATCAGCACCGCCGTCGTCGGCAGCGCCCGCAGCGCGTTGGAGAGCCCGACGATCACGAAACCGCCCTTGCCGGTGTGACCGACGAACGCGCCGAGCGGGATCGCGATCACCGCGGCGATCAGCAACGTCAGCAGCGTGTAGCCGAGGTGTTCCGCCAGCCGCACCGGGATGCCGGTCGAACCGGACCAGTGCGCGGGGTCGAAGAGCCAGCCCATTCTCAGCTCACCTCCCCGCCCGTGCCCACGGCGTCAGCAGCCGGCCCGCGAGCAGCAGCAGGCCGTCCGCGAGCACCGCCAGCACGACCGTCCCGATGAGACCCGCGAGCACCTTGTCGGAGTTGTCCGTCTGGTAGCCCTCGGTGAAGAGCTGGCCGTAACCGCCGAGGCCGACGAGCGCGCCCACGCTCACCATGCTGATGTTCGACACCGTCGCGACGCGCAGGCCCGCGATCGTGACCGGCAGCGCCAGCGGGAAGTCGACCGTGAGGAACCGGCGCAGCGGCCGGTAGCCCATCGCGTTCGCCGCCGCCGTGACGTTGCCCGGCACCGCGGACAGCGCGTCCGCGACCGACCGCACCATCAGCGCGACCGTGTAGATCACCAGCGGCACGATGACGTTGATCTCGTCGAGGATCCGCACGCCGATCAGCACCGGCGTGATGACGATCAACGCGATGGACGGGATCGTGAACAGGACGTTGGCGAGCGGGAACATGACCGCGCGCGCCGTCGAGGACCTGCTCGCCACCCACCCGAGCGGGACGGAGAGCACGAACCCGATCAGCACCGGCACGACGGAGAGCCGGAGGTGCACCTCGGTGACCTCCCAGAACCTCCCCCAGTTCTCGAGGATCCAGGTCACCTCGGGACCTCACCCGCCGCGCGGGCCTTCGCGAGGGCCTTGATCACGTCGTCGGCCTTCACCACGCCGCTCACCGCGCCCGCGTCGTCGACGACCACGCCGAGTGCGGACGGCGAGCTGAGCGCCGCGTCGAGCGCGCCCCGCAGCGTGGAGCCGTCGTAGAGGGAGCCGCCGGAGATCACGTCCTGCTCGGCGACCTCGACCTCACCGTCCACACCGGACAGCCAGCCCTTCGGCCGGTTCTGCTCGTCGACGACGAGCGTCCAGTCGGTCACGGTGATGCGCTCTCCGAGCCGGGCGGTGGCGACGGGGTGCACGGGCACGTCGGCGTGCAGGAACGTGAGGGTGCGGTAGCCGCGGTCGCGGCCGACGAACGAGGCCACGAAGTCGTTGGCGGGCGCGCTGAGCAGCTCCTGCGGCTTCGCGTACTGCGCGAGGTGCCCGCCCTTCTGGAACACCGCGACGCGCTCGCCGAGCTTGAGCGCCTCGTCGATGTCGTGCGTGACGAACACGATCGTCTTGTCGAGTTCCGCCTGCAGGCGGAGGAGTTCGTTCTGCAGGTCCTCGCGCACGACCGGGTCGACGGCGCTGAACGGCTCGTCCATGAGCAGCACCGGCGGGTCGGCGGCGAGCGCGCGGGCGACGCCCACGCGTTGCTGCTGACCGCCCGAGAGCTGGGCCGGGTAGCGCTTGCCGAACGCCGGGTCGAGCCCGACGATCTCGAGCAGCTCCGCGGCGCGCGTGCGGGCCTTGCGCTTGTCCCACCCGGACAGCAGGGGCACGGTCGCGACGTTGTCCAGCACGGTGCGGTGCGGGAAGAGCCCCGCCTGCTGGATCACGTAGCCGATGCCGCGCCGCAGCGTCGGCGGGTCGACGGTCAGGACGTCCTTGCCGTCCACCAGGATCGTGCCCGAGGTCGGGTCGATCATGCGGTTGACCATGCGCAGCGACGTCGTCTTGCCACAGCCGGAAGGACCGACGAACACCGTGATGGTGCCCGCCTCGACCGCGAGGTCGAGCTCGTCGACAGCGATGGTCCCGTCCTCGAACCGCTTGGTGACGGCCCGGAACTCGATCACCCGAAGATCCCTCCGGTCGTGACGGCCACCCCGTTTGGACCGCCCTGGACGTAGATCCCAAAGACCTTAACTCGTTCGGCGTACCCCGGCACAGCGTTCCACCATGTGACGGGCCGTATGGTTTACCGCTTGTGACGATCGATCAGGTCCGGCAGTTGGTGGCCGAGCGCGGAGTGCACGCCCGCAAGCTCCGCGAGGTGTTGTCCCTGCTCAGTGAGGACTGGCACCCGCTGGCCGAGCTCGTACGCCTGCCCGCGGTGCCCCGCCGCACCGTCCAGGACCTGCTCAAAGCCCTGGGCGACGACGCCGAGTCCTCGGGTGATCGTCACCGCATCGCTCCCGGCCTGGTGGCGTCCTACCGCGCCGAGTTCGGCGTCTCGGGTGTCCGCGACCACACCGACGTGCTGCGGCAGATCCTCGTGGACATCGCCGACGTGCCGCCGCCTCTGTCCTCGTTGGACCACGTGCAGGCGACGGCCGAGACCGCGCTCAACCGCGCGGTGTGGCTGAACTCGACCTACGACCTCGCGGGCAAGCGGTTGCTGTGCCTGGGCGACCACGACCTGACCTCGCTCGCCGTCGCCGCGGTCAACCCGGCCGTGTCGATCACGGTCGTGGACCTCGACGAGCGCCTGCTGGAGTTCATCGACTCCCGGGCCGCCGCACGCGGGCTCGACGTCCGGACCTTGCACTGCGACATGCGTTTCGGCCTCCCGACTGCCGCGGTGGAGTCGTTCGACCTCGTGTTCAGCGACCCGCCGTACACGCCGGAGGGAATGGGCCTGTTCGCCGGCCGCGCGGTCGAGGCGCTCGAGGACGTCGCGGGCGGCCGGGTGCTGCTCGCGTACGGCTTCTCCGACCGCACGCCCGCCCTGGGGCTCAAGGTCCAGCAGGAGCTGCAGAAGCTCGGCCTCGTGTTCGAGGCGATCCTGCCCGCGTTCCACCGCTTCGACGGCGCGCAGGCCATCGGCTCGGCCGCCGACCTGTACGTGTGCCGCCCGACCGGGCGCCGCGCGGTGACCGGCGGGACGCGGATCTACACGCACGGCGCGCAGTCCGTGGAGTCGGCGGGACCGTCGAAGGAAGCTTTGTCCGCCTTGTCGGATCTGGCCCCGCGCCCCGAGTCCTCGCCGCCGCCCAAGCCCCGCGCCGCCGGCTGGACCGAGCCCGTGGGCAAGGGCGCCGCCTCGCTGGCCGTCGACCTCTCGGCGGACCCCGGCCCGTGGCTGCTGCGGACCCTGCTGTCGTCCTCGCCCGCGCGCCTGGCGTGCCTCGTGCCGAACAATCACCCGGCCGTGTCGTCGGAGGCGGGGCAGAAGGAGCTGCAGGAGCTCGTCGCGACGCGGTTCAAGCTGAAGTTCCTCCGCAACAAACCGGACGCGAAGACCACGATCGTCGTCGCGGACCAGGTGCTGACCGGCACGCTGTCACTCGGCGACCGCACGGTCCGCGAGGTGCTCATGAAGGCGCACGGCAAGCTGCGCAACGTGTGGCGCGAGGCCTTGATCACGGCGTCGCAGGGCGTGCTGACCAAGCGGCAGGCGGCCGAGATCGTCGACAACGCCGCCGCGTCGCCGGACGACCTCGAGCTGCGGCTGGTCGACCTGCCGAAGCACCGGATCGCGGCACTGCTGCCGGAGATCTCAGCCAGCGCGGGGTATGTGGAGCGGCCCGAGGGCTAGCACGGCGCGGAACTCCTTGGGCGGCACCGGACGCGAGAACAGCCACCCCTGGTACGCGTCCACGCCCACCCCGCGCAGCACGTGGAACTGCGTGGCCGTCTCCACGCCCTCGGCCACGCACTTGCGCCCCATCGCGCGGGCCATGTCCACGACGGCGCGGGCGACGGCGAAGTCCGACGAGTCGTTGCCCACGCCCGAGACGAAGCGCCGGTCCACCTTGATGATCTGCGCAGGCAGGTCCTTCAGGCGGGCCAGCGACGAGTAGCCGGTGCCGAAGTCGTCGACGGCGAACTGCACGCCGCGCTTCACCAGCTCGTCCATCGACTGGCGCACGCGCGAGGGCAGGTCGACGAACGCCGTCTCGACCAGCTCCAGCACCACCCGTTCCCACGGGACGCCGGACTCCATGATCGCGGTCGACACGATGTCGACGAACTCCGGATCGCCCGGCACGAGGCCGGCCAGGTTCACCGCCACCGACACCGGGCGGCCGTCGGGCGCGGGCCACGTCGCGGCCTCCCGCAGCGCCGTCCGCAGCACCCAGCGGTCGAGCTCGCGCATCAGGTCGCCCTGCTCGGCCACCGGCAGGAACACGTCCGGCGGCAGCAGGCCGCGGTCCGGGTGCGGCCAGCGCACCAGCGCCTCCGCGGTCAGCACGGAACCGTCCACGCCCACGACCGGCTGGTAGTGCAACGCCAGGCCGTCGTGCTGCAACGCGTCGCGCAGCTGGCCCTCGAGGTGCACCTGGCGGTCGGCGGAGGCGATCAGCGCGGCCGAGGCCAGCGACACCCGGCCGGCGCCCGCGCGCTTCGCCTCGAACATGGCGGCGTCGGCGAACCGCAGCAGGTCCGCCCCGTTGGCCCGGGAGCCGTTCGGGACGGCGGCGCCGATCGACGCCGACACGCGGACCAGCTGGCCGTGCACGGGAACGGCGGTGCGCAGCAACGAGGCCACGCGCGTCGCGAGCGCGTCCACGCCGCCCACCGCGTCGATGTCCTCGGAGATGATCACGTACTCGTCACCGGACAGGCGCGCGGCCGTGCAGCCGTCCGGCAGGCCGCCCTCCAGCCTGCGGGCCAACGCCACGAGCAGCTCGTCGCCCGCGTCGTGGCCCAGGGAGTCGTTGACGCGCTTGAAGTTGTCGATGTCGCAGAAGAGCACGGCGACCTTCGCCCGGCCGGGGCCGTCGAGCACCTTGCCGAGGATCTCCTTCACCAGCGCGCGGTTCGGGAGTCCGGTCAGCTCGTCGTGCGTCGCCTGGTGGCGCAACGCCTCGGCGGCGCGGCGGCGTTCGGTGATGTCCAGGAACACGATCAGCCAGAAGCGGCGGCCGTCGTCCTGCACGGACAGCGCGATGTGCAGCTCGCAGTAGACCTTCTCGCCGTCGGGGCGCACGAGGATGCGCTGCGGGATCTTCTGCGTGCGCTCGGCCGCCCACTGCAGGCCCGGCGAGGTGTCCTCCGGGTGGGTGAGCTGCTCGGCGGTCATGCCGCGCAGCTGCTCCAGCTCCATGCCCAGCAGGTCGCACAGGGCGTCGTTGGCGTCGACCAGCCGCTCGCCCTCGTCGAACAGGCCGATGCCGACCGGGGTGACGGAGACGAGGTCGGTGAAGCGCTGCGACGACCGCTTCATGCGGGTCTCGGCGGCGCGCTGCTCGGTGACGTCCTGCGCGGTGCCGACGGCGAGCTGGTTGCCCCGCGCGTCGTGGACGATCATGCCGTGGCAGCGGAAGATGCGCGTCGAGCCGTCGGTCGGCCGCACCACGCGGTGCTCGCACTGGACGGCGACCTCGTCGACGGCGAGCTGGCGCCACAGGTCGTCGACCCAGGCGCGGTCCTCGGGGTGCACGAGGTCGAGGTAGTACCGGTAGTTGCCCGCCACCTCGGCGGGGATGCCGTAGAGCTCGCGGAGCATGTCCGACCACACGACCTCGCCGGAGCCCGGGTTCCACTCCCACATGCCGAGGCGGGCGGCCTGCTGCGCGTCCGCCAATCTTCGGCGGTCCTCGCGCATCTGGCGTTCCAGCGCCCGCGCCTCGGTGACGTCCTGGATCGTGCCGTGGTAGCGCTCGATGCGGCCGGACGGCGCGAACTCGGCGCGCGCACGGCACATGTAGACGCGTTCGCCGACCTCGCTGCGCACCTCGGCCTCGACCGGCTCGCCGTCGCTCGCGTGCAGCAACGAGAGCCGGATCGCCTTCACGGCCTCGCGGTCGTCCGGGTGCACGCCGCTGAGCAGGTCGTCGTCCGGCGTGATGCCGAGCTCGGCGAACATCTCCATCAGCACTTCGCTGCGGTGCACGGCGCGCGTGCCGGTCTCGTAGGCCCAGCTGCCGATGCGGGCGATGCGCTGCGCCTCCAGCAGCCGCGCCCGTTCCTGGGCCAGCTCGGTGGCCGCGCGCTTCGCCTCGGTGATGTCGCGGATGTAGCCGGTGATCTTCTCCAGGTCGCCCGCGTCGGTCAGCCGCGCCTCGGCGACACCGCGGATCCACCGCAGCTGGCCGTCGGGGCGGATGATCCGGTACTCGATGTCGATCGGGTCGCCGGTGATCTCGCGGCCGTGCCAGTAGGTCTCGACCATGTGGAAGTCGTCCGGGTGCACGACGTCGAGGACGGCCTGCGCACCCGGCACGACCCTGCCGCGGTCGACGCCGAGGAGCTCGTAGTGGGTGTCGGACCAGACGGTCATGCCGGTGGCGGGGTCGAACTCCCAGGACCCCAGCTCGGCGACCCGCTGCACCTTGCGCAGGCGGCGCTGCTCGTCGCGCAGCGCGTCCGCGGCGGCGGCGAGGTCGGAGACGTCGATCAGCAGGACGGCCTGCAGGCCCGTTCCCGGAACGGCCGTGCGGGCGACGCGGACCGGCAGTTCGGTGCCGTCGGCCCTGGCCAGGCGGAGGTCGGAGGCGTTGCCGACGAGCAGGTCGCCGAGCGGCCGTCCGACGAGGTCGTCGGTTCCCCGCGCGCCCGCCAGCTCGACGGCCGCCGCGTTCGCCTGCACGACGACGCCGTTGCCGTCGACGAGCAACGACGGAGTGTCGGGCATGGTCAACCCGTCGAGCGCCACCTGCGGTTTCCCGGCCGTGCGCATCCGGCCGTTCACCACTGTCGCGCGTCCCACCCACTTGGGCACCGACCCACCCTCTCCCGCATTCACCGCCCGCGGCAATTCGAGTGGACGCGACAACGGCACCCGAACGGCGGCAAACACGAACCCTCTCCCCGGATGAACATCCGAGGAGAGGGACGGTAGCGCTTCGGACGGTCATCGCCCACCCCTGCACGGGTTAACGAAAAGCCACGTTCGTGGTTCCGGTCCCTGTGCAGATGCACATGGATGGCGAATACGACGCGGAGCCGGGCGCGCTCGTGCCCAGCTCACGCCCGCGCGGTGCCCGGATCAGGCCCGGATCAGGCCACTCCGTCGGCCTTCGCGGCCACCGCGACGGCCGCGGCGACCTCGGGTCCGACGCGCGGGTCGAGCGCCGAGGGAACAATTCGATCTGGACCCAAATCATCTTTCGCGACGGCCAGAATTGCGTCGGCCGCGGCGAGTTTCATCCCTTCGGTGATCCGGCGCGCGCCCGCGTCGAGCGCCCCGCGGAAAATGCCGGGGAACGCGAGCACGTTGTTGATCTGGTTCGGGAAGTCGCTGCGGCCGGTCGCCACGATCGCGGCGTGCCGCCCGGCGACCTCCGGGTGCACCTCGGGGTCGGGGTTCGAGAGCGCGAAGACGACCGAGTCGCCCGCCATGCTCGCGATGAGCTCCTCGGGCACCTTGGACGACGACACGCCGATGAAGACGTCCGCGCCGCGCAGGGCCACGTCGATGCCGCCCTCGAGGCCGCTCGAGTTCGTGACCGCCGCGATCTCCTCCTTGACCGGGTTGAGACCGGCCCGGCCCGTGCGGACGATGCCGCGCGAGTCGAGCAGCGTGATGTCGCCGGCGCCCGCGGCGATGAGGATCTTGGCGATCGCGATGCCCGCGGCGCCCGCACCGGAGATGACCACCCGCTGGTCGCCGATGTTCTTGCCGAGCACGGTGTTGGCGCCGTTGAGCGCGGCGAGCGACACGACGGCGGTGCCGTGCTGGTCGTCGTGCATGACGGGGCAGTCGAGCGCCTCGACGAGCTTGCGCTCGAGCTCGAAGCAGCGCGGCGCGGAGACGTCCTCGAGGTTGACCGCCCCGAACGACGGGCGCAGCCGCACAAGCGTCTCGACGATCTCGTCCACGTCCGTCGTGTTCAGCACGAGCGGGATGGAGTCGAGGCCGCCGAACGTCTTGAACAGCGCGGACTTGCCCTCCATGACGGGCAGCGACGCGCTGGGACCGATGTCGCCGAGGCCGAGCACCGCGGTGCCGTCGCTGACGACGACGACCAGGCGGTGCGCCCACGTGTACCGGGCGGCCAGGGAGGCGTCGCGGGCGATGGCGGTGCTCACCCGCGCGACGCCGGGCGTGTAGGCGATGGACAGCGCTTTCGGGTCAGCGAGCGAGGCGGTCGCGCCGACCTCGAGCTTCCCGCCCAGGTGCGCCTGGAAGATCTCCTCGTCCGTCAACTGGGTCGGATCGGAGTTCTCGGTACGGGCTTCGTTCACTGCTGTCACGGCGTCCCTCCTGCGGTGCGGGCGGCGGAATGGCCCTGAGTGGGCTCATCACCAAACGGCGCACCGTCCCAGCGTTGTCACGCCGGGTGCACGGGGCCTGGAAACTCGGTCGAGGTCCTCCGACGAGTTGCGGCGGAAAACTGCCCGAGTGCTGCGGGTGGAGCGAAGTGTGGCAGGGACGCGCGGCGCTGTCTGCGGCGGGGATCACACTTTTTCCGCAGGTCAGAGGGCATGTAGCAAGACGTCCGTCCGGTTTTCTGAACCGACCGGTCAGTTTTCGCTGGCAGGAAGCACCCGATCGGTCAAGAAGAAGTGACGCCTTAGAGTGACGGCATGCAGGCGAGTTCGCTGAAAATCAACGGCGCGTTCGAGTTCACCCCTCGTACATTCCCCGACGACCGCGGTCTGTTCGTCGCGCCGTACCAGGAGGCCTCCTTCACCGAGGCGGTCGGGCACCCCCTGAGGGTCGCCCAGACCAACCACAGCGTGTCCCGCGCGGGCACCATCCGGGGCATCCACTTCGCGGACGTGCCGCCGTCGCAGGCGAAGTACGTCTTCTGCCCGCGCGGCTCGTTCATCGACGTGGTCGTGGACATCCGCGTCGGCTCCCCCACCTTCGGCCAGTGGGACGCGGTGCTCGTCGACGCGAAGAAGTGCAACGCCGTCTACCTCTCCGAGGGCCTGGGCCACGCGATGATCGCGCTGGAGGACGACACGACGATGCACTACCTCTGCTCCACCCCCTACAACCCGACCGGCGAGCACGGCCTCACGCCGCTGGACCCCGCGCTCGACCTGCCGTGGCCGCGCGAGCTCGAGTTCCTGTTGTCGGAGAAGGACACCGACGCCCCCACCCTGGGGCAGGCGTACGAGGCCGGCACGCTCCCGCGCTACGAGGACTGCCTGGCGCTCTACGCGTCCCTCAAAGTCTGAACGCGGGCCTGGGCCACAGCCGGGCCTTGACGACTCCGAGCACCTCAGCTGCCCCGAGCTGCTCGGAGTCCGTGCTCGCGAACGGGTTGTCCCCCACCACGTGCCACCCGCCGTCCACGGGATGAGAGACACGTTTGACCGACAGCTGCCCGGGCCGGCTCGCCCACCTCACCAGGGCGATCTGCCCGGACCGGGGCTGCACACCCCACCTGACCAGCACGACGTCCTCGTCCCTCAGGGCGGGCGCCATCGAGGGCCCGCGGACGAGCACGGTCGAGAGTCGTGGTCTCAACGATCACCTTTCGCGCAGCCGGAGTAGGGTTCTGCATGTCGGAGCATCCACTGTTTTCATTCTGGGAGGAACGATGCGACTCGTGTCGCGCATTCTCCGCCCGCGCGTCGAAGCCACCGCGCACTGCGACCTGCCCTGCGGTGTCTACGACCCCGCGCAGGCCCGCATCGAGGCCGAGTCGGTCAAGGCGGTCCAGGAGAAGTACCAGGCCAACGAGGACCCGGAGTTCCGGGAGCGCGCCGTCCTGATCAAGGAGCAGCGCAGCGAGCTCGTCAAGCACCACCTGTGGGTGCTGTGGACGGACTACTTCAAGCCTCCGCACTTCGAGAAGTACCCGGAGCTGCACGACCTGTTCAACCGCGCCACCAAGGCCGCCGGTGCCTCGGGCACCAAGGGGTCGATGGACCCGGCGTCCGGTCAGCAGCTGCTGGACCTGATCGCGGAGATCGACAAGATTTTCTGGGAGACCAAGCAGGGCTGAGCCCTCCCGGTCTCACCGACGCCGCTGACCTGCGAAACTCGATTTCGCAG
>NZ_JBHXCW010000238.1:0-11559 GCF_042725365.1 Lentzea sp. NPDC060358
GGTCTGGGGGCAGCGCCCCCAGGTGGAAGCACGCAAGGCGACAGCAAGCAAGCAACCGGCGCCGCGAAAACGCCGACCTAAATCCTCCAGATCCGAACCACCTTGTCCCCACCCCCAGCAGCAACCCTCTCCCCACGAGGATCAAAGGCGACAGCCTCGATCGCCCCAGCAGCCCCCACCACAGTCCCCCGGACGGACCGGGAAGCCACGTCCCAGAGCTGAACGAAGTTCCCCTGCCCCCAAGCAGCAACAGTCTTCCCACCGGGGTGGAACAAAGCAGAGGACAACGTGAGCCCGTCATCCGCCCGCAGGAACACGGCAGAACTCCGCCCAGAAGCGACGTCCCACAGCTGCATGCTGTTGGTCCCGTCCCCGTCGATCACAGCCAAAGTCTTGCCATCGGGCGAAAACGACCCACCGTGCCCGGTGGAGTCGTTGATGGTCCGAACGGTCTTCCCGGAAGCAGGGTCGACGATCCGGATCTCCTGGTACTTCGTGCCCGCGTAGGCGAGCAACTTCCCGTCCGGCGAAAAGGAGAGGTCGCTGGACCCCCGGGCCTCGGTCAGCCCGATCTTCACCGAACGGGTGGCCACGTCCCACACCTGCAACCGCCCGGTGTGCGTGACGCCGGCCAGGGTCCTGCCGTCGGGGTGGAACCGCAGGGTCTTCATGATCGACCGGCTCTGGTCGAGGCCGCCGATCATCGACCGGTCGGACAGGTTCCACAGGTACGTGGTGAAGTCGCCGGTCCGGTTGCCTCCGGCGGCGAGGATCTTCCCGTCCGGGCTGATCGCGACCGCGCACGCCGAGGCGCCACCGGGACCGTCGGGGTTGCGGACCGTGCCGATGATCTTGCCGGTCTCCGCGTCCCAGATCCGCACGACCGCGCCGTCGGTGCCGAGGCCGTCCTCGGCGCTCACCAGGACCTTGCCGTCCGGGCTCCACGCGAGCGACGAGATGGCCGCCTTGTGGTCGACCAGCTGCACGTGCTCGGTGAACTCCTCGGGACGGCCCGGCTCCGACACCGACGACGAGGGCGACTCCTCGGACCCGCCCTCCCTGTTCGAGACCGGTTTCGAGGAGTCCTTCGTCGAAGGGAGTGCGGCGTCACCGCTGTCGTTCCGGGAGGACAGCCACCACGCGGTGCCGCCGGCCGCCACGGCCAGCGCGCCGCCGCCGGCCAGCAGCAGCGTGCGCCGGTTGACGCCCTGCTTCGCCTGAGCCGGGAGCACGACGGGTGAGCCGGCGAGCAGCGCCAGGGCCTGCTCGACGGAGGCGCGTTCGGCCGGGTTCTTGCGCAGCAGCGCGCCCAGCAGCGGCGACAGGTGACCGGCGCGCACCGGGGGCGGCGGCTCCTGGGTGAGCAGCATCGAGAGGGTCGTCATGAAGTCCTGGCCCTGGTACGGCGGCCTGCCCTCGACCGCCGCGTACAGGGTCGCGCCGAGCGACCACAGGTCCGTGGCCGGGGTGATCGGCGCGCCGGTGCCCTGCTCGGGTGCCATGTAGGCGGGCGTGCCGACGATCGAGCCGTCGGTGGTCAGCGGCACGTCGCCGGTGAGCCGCGCGATGCCGAAGTCGGTGATGACGACCCGGTCGCCGGACAGCAGCACGTTGGCGGGCTTGAGGTCGCGGTGCACGATGCCCGCCTCGTGGGCCGCCCGCAACGCGCTCAGCATCGAGGTCGCGAGGTGAGCGACCTGGTCGGGCGGCAGGGCGCCCTGGGACTTCAGCAGGTCCGAGAGCGAACCGCCGCGCACGAACTCCATCACGATCATGGGCGTGCCGTTGTACTCGACGACGTCGTGCACCGTGACGATGCCGGGGTGGTTGAGGTGACCGGCGAGCTGCGCCTCGCGCATCGCCCGCTGGCACAGCAACGCCCGCTGCTGCTCGTCGAGCCCGGCGGGCAGCAGCAGCTCCTTGATGGCCACCTCGCGGCCGATGACCTCGTCCCGGCCGAGCCACACCCGGCCCATGCCACCGGTCCCGATCACCTGCACGAGCCGGTAGCGCTGCGCCACCAGACTTCCCGTCGCATCCATCACGGCGCGCAGCTTAGAGGGGAACAGGCTCCCGCCCGCGCGAATTCGTAAAGGTTAGCAACTAAAACGAATCCGTTGGGAGCAAAGCACCATCGTACGCGTTCAATCGGTCGACAATGGACATGTCGCTAGTGGACGGTCGCCACCTCGGTGCCGGGCCCAGCCGCCGCCGAGGCCGGTGAAGACCGGCGGAACACCACCGGCACGGGCGCTGAACTCCTGCGGACGGCTTGGCGAGCGGGGCCCGTTTCCCAAGATCCACCCGGTGGCGTCGTGGCACTGTCTCGGTCATGACCGGCGGGGACCAGACGACCTCGAACGCCATCGGGAAGGACCTCGCCACGAGGTTCCACGACGCCATGGAAGCCCTCGTGCGATGGCTGCCGTTCGGGCTTTCGCGGGTCGTGCCGCCGAGCCTGCTCGGGTTCGCCCTGATCAACGGCTTCACGTTCGGCGTCGACCTGCTGCTGCTCACGCTGGCGCGCGGCGGCCTCGGCCTGCCGCTGCCCGTCGCGTTCACGATCGCCTACGTGCTGGCGTTCGGTCTGAGCTTCGTGCTCAACCGCGCGCTGAACTTCCGCTCGCACGCCCCGGTCGGCCCGCAGGCCGGCCGGTACGCGGTGGCGGTCCTGGTCAACTACCTGGTGTTCGTCCTGGGCGTGGGCAGCGCGCTGACCGCGCTCGGGCTGCCGTACCAGCTGTCCAGGGTGGTGGCCGGGGCGTGCGAGGCGGCGTTCCTGTACGGCGTGCTGCGGTGGGTGGTCTTCCGCGAGGCGCGGTGAGCTACTGCAGGTAGCCCTCGACCTCGCCGACCGAGCGGGCCTGCACGTCCTCCGCGTCCTCGCCCTGCGAGCGCGCGGAACGGCGCCGGCGCAGGAGGTCCCAGCACTGGTCCAGGGCCTCCTCCAGCGACCGCAGCCGGGCGTGCTCCTCCTCCGAGGTGATCTCTCCGGCGGCGAGCTGCTGACGCAACTCGTGCTCCTCGTCCACCAGTTCGTTGATGCGGCCCAGCACGTTCTCGTCGCTCATGGCGCCGACTCTACGTCGAGCCTCACGGCCGTGCGCATCAATGCGCGGCCACGAGGTAGATGCCGTAGAGGACGAGCGCGACGCACGCCGTGAAGCTCACCGCGGGCACCGTTCTGTTGCCGCGGTCGGCGAACGCGAGTCCCGCGGAGAACAGCGTCACGACGCCCACGCCGAGCACCAGCGAGACGCCCAGCACCTGTCCGAGACCGGACCAGTCGATGTGCACAGCAGCACTCCTCACGCGTTGACGTTGTGGGCGCCGACGGGGTTGCGGCGCGACAGGACCCAGCACCCGACGCCGACGAGGACGCCGACTGCGGCCACGACGACCACGCCGGCGGTCCCCTCGGACGCGGTGCGCCCGGCCAGTGCCCCGACCACCGCGGCGGCGGGCAGGGTGAGCAGCCAGGCGAGGACCATCCGCCCGGCCACGGTCCAGCGCACGTCGGCCAGCCGCTTGCCGATGCCGGAGCCGACCACGCCGCCCGCGCACACGTGCGTGGTCGACAGCGCGAACCCGAGCTGCGAGGAGGTCAGGATCACCGCGGCGGCGCCCGTCTCGGCGGCGAAGCCCTGCGGCGACTCGACGTCGGTGATGCGCCGGCCCATCGTCTGGATGATCCGCCAGCCGCCGAGCCACGTGCCGAGCGCGATCGCCGTGCCCGCCGAGAGGACCACCCACAGCGGCGGCGCGGCACCGGCGGGCAGCGCGCCCGCGGTGATCAGCGTGAGCGTGATGATGCCCATCGTCTTCTGCGCGTCGTTCGTGCCGTGCGCGAGCGACACCAGGGACGCGGAGGCGATCTGCCCGTACCGGAACCCGCGCTGCGCCGTCTTCGCTCCCCTCGTCAGCCGGTAGGCGGCGAACGTGCCGAGCGCCGCGACCAGCCCGGCGATCAGCGGCGACGCGATGGCGGGCACGACCACCTTCTCGACCACGGCGGTGAACCGGACCGCGTCGGACCCGGCGGCGACCCACGTCGCCCCGATCAGACCGCCGAACAGCGCGTGCGACGAGCTCGACGGCAAGCCGAGCAGCCACGTCGCGAGGTTCCACACGACCGCGCCGACCAGGCCGCCGAACACGACGGCGGGACCGATCCGCGTCTCGTCGACGAGCCCGGACGAGATGGTGCGCGCGACCTCGATCGACAGGAACGCGCCGACGAGGTTCAGCACCGCGGACACCGCGACCGCGACCCGCGGCGGCAGCGCACCGGTCGCGATCGAGGTGGCCATGGCGTTCGCGGTGTCGTGGAACCCGTTGGTGAAGTCGAACACCAGCGCCGTCACCACGACGACGACCACGAGGATCTCCATGCCGGGCCGGGTTTCCGTTCCAGGTGAACGGCGCCCCACATCCGGATGAACCGCGGCAGCGCGGCAGGCGACGAACTCACCCGGTGCGCTCGTGCCGGTGTCCCTCGCCGGGGAACGCGGGCGGCGCGGCGGGGAGCAGTTCCCGGAACGCGAAGCCGCACTTGACCGCCACGCGGCACGACGCGGCGTTGGCGGCCGCGTGCACCAAGCCGAGCCGGGTGATCGCCACCGTGTCCTGGGTGTGCAACGCCCAGTGGGCCGCGGTGTCCAACGCGCGCACGGCAATCCCTTGTCCACGAGCGTGAGCGGCGGTCCAGTAGCCGACCTCGGCCGTGCCGGTCTTCACCACCACGTGGCCCATCAGGGTGTCCCCGGCGACCACGGCGAAGCTGAACCGGGTCACGGCCGCCCACCCGGCCGACTGCGCGTCCAGCCACTCCCGCGCCTCGGCCTCGCCGGTCAGCGATGTCGTCAACCAACGCCGCAGCACCGGATCGCGGTGGGCTTCGACCAGCGCCGCGAGATCGTCCGGCCGCCACGGCCGCAGTCGCAGGGCGCTCGACGGCACCGGAAGCAGGACCTCCACTCCGCGCACGCTAACCGACGACCGGACCGGTCCGATTTGCGTCGGTTGGCCGTCGAAAGTGGTTCGACCACTTCCCTACACTCGGAGACCGGGCCGCCGAACCCGCCACGTGACCACCTCCGCACCACGGGGTGTTCGCCGCCTCCCCCTGCAGGAGGAGCAATGAAGGCACGCACCCGGCTCGCCCTCGCGAGCCTCACCGCATCCGCCGCCCTGGCCGTCGCCTTCCTCGTCCCCACGACGACCGCCAGCGCCCACGGCACGTTGTCCGATCCCGCCAGCCGGGTCTACACGTGCAAGAACGAAGGCCCGGAGACCCCGAAGTCCGATGCCTGCAAGGCGGCCGTGGCCGCCGGTGGCACCCAGGCGTTCTACGACTGGAACGAGGTGTCGCTGCTCGAAGCGGGCGGGCGCCACCGCCAGCTCATCCCGGACGGCAAGCTGTGCAGCGCGGGCCGGGACAAGTACCGCGGGCTCGACCTGCCCCGCGCGGACTGGCCGGCCAAGCGGATCTCGGCCGGGTCGCTGACGGTGACCTACCACGCGTCGGCACCGCACTCGAACAGCAACTTCGAGTTCTACCTCACCAGGGACGGCTGGAACCCGACGATGCCGTTGCGCTGGTCGGACCTCGTGCCGCTGGCGACGTTCACCAACCAGAACCCGACGACGTTCACGAACTGGACCCTGCCCATCCCGCACCGCAGCGGCCGCCACGTCCTCTACTCGATCTGGCAGCGCGTCGTCGGCAGCGCCGAAGCGTTCTACACGTGCTCGGACGTCGACTTCGGCGGCGGCAGCACACCGCCCCCGACCACCACCACGACCACCCCTCCCCCGACGACCACCACCACGACGACCCCGCCGCCGTCGAGCGGCACCTGGGCCGCCGGCACGACCTACCAGGTCGGTGGCCGTGTCACCTACGGCGGCGCGAGCTACGAGTGCCTGCAGGCGCACACCGCCCTCGCCGGGTGGGAACCGCCGAACACCCCCGCGCTCTGGCGACGCCTCTGATGCGGTTGCTGGTGCTGCTGCTCGCCCTCGCGGTGTCCGGTTGCTCCGCGCAACCGGGCACCGTGCTGCGCGGCGACCCGCTGGACGTGATGTTCCTGCAGATGATGCTGCCGCACCACCGGCAGGGAGTGGAGATGGCCGCGCTCGCCGGCGACCGCGCCGCCGACGGCGAACTGCGCATGCTGGCGGCCGCGATCGCGTCGACCCAGGCGACCGAGGCCGACACGATGCGGGGCTGGCTGACGTCGTGGGGCGAACCCCTGACGGCACCACCGGACGCGCACGCGGGCCACGGCGGCCTGCGCCGGTCCGACCCCGGGGAGGTGGGCAGGCTGGCGGCGCTGCGCGGCAGGGAGTTCGACCAGCGCCTGCTCAACGTGCTGATCGCCCACCAGGACGACGCCGTGCAGCTCGCCCGGTGGGAGGCGGGCAGCGGCGCCCACCGGGAGGTGAAGGACCTGGCCGGCCGGATCGAGAAGTCGCGGACCGCGCAGATCGAGATGATGAAGAAGTTCCTCGGCAGGGTGTGAGGGGTACCCGGCGGGTCCACGACCCGAGGAGGTCTGGTCATGACCAGCCGCTCACTCCTGCGGCAGCTGCCGACGCGCATCGTCACCGGTGCGTTCGTGCTGAACTCCGGGCTCGGCAAGCGCAACGCCGACCAGGAGACGGCCGAGCACCTGCACGGCTTCGCGTCCGGCACGTACCCGGTGCTGGGCAAGATGGACGCGCGCCGGTTTGCCTCGCTGCTGTCCGCGGGCGAGATCGCGACGGGCGCGCTGCTGCTGGCACCGTTCGTCCCGGCGGCCGTGGCGGGCGCCGCGCTGACGGGGTTCGCCGGCGCGTTGCTCGGCCTGTACGTGAAGACACCGGGCATGCGCCGCGAAGGCAGCATCTGGCCGACCGAGCAGGGCATCGGCCTCGCGAAAGACGTGTGGATGCTCGGCATCGGCCTGTCGCTGCTCGCCGACGGCCTGACCCGGGACCGCTGACCCGGGGCCACCGACGAAGGGGAGGTACGACGTGCAACCGATCCCGTTCCTGCCGTGGACGTGGCGCGACCCGTCCTGGACCGGCGAACCGCAGCTCGACGACGAGGCACTGGCCCAGCGCCCGGACACCGGCCTGGTCGGCTACCACGTCGAGGCCACCGACGGCGGCATCGGCAAGGTGGACGAGGACGACGCCGAGGTGCCGCACGACAGCCTGATGGTCGACACCGGCCCGTGGATCTTCGGCCGCAAGGTCGTGCTGCCGGTCGGCGTGGTGCACCGGGTAGACCACCACGAGCGCAAGGTCTTCGTCGACCGCACCAGGGAGCAGATCAAGAACGCTCCCGAGTACAGCGCGGACGAGGACTACCGCGACCGCACCGCCGACTACTACACCGAGAGTTACCGGCTGATGCCGCCGATGCTGTAGACGATCTAGGCTGCCGCGCATGGTCTCGGTCCTGCAGAACGTCGCGATCGACTGCGCGAACGCCTACGAGCTGGCCCTGTTCTGGAGCGCGGTGACGGGCCGTCCGCTGCACCCCGACGACAAGCCGGGTGACCACGAGACCGAGGTCCTGCTGGCGGACGGCCCGGTGCTGTACTTCAACCAGGTGCCCGAACCCAAGCGGGGCAAGAACAGGCTGCACGTGTGCCTGCGCCCGGACACCTCGCGCGACGAGGAGGTCGCGCGGCTGCTCGGCCTCGGCGCCTCGCTGGTCTCGGACCACCGCGATGACGACGGGACCGGGTGGGCCGTGCTGGCCGACCCGGAGGGCAACGAGTTCTGCGTGCTGCGCAGCGCGGCGGAGCGGGCGGCGACGGGCTGAGCTGGGCGGCGACCGGCTGGCCCTGGTGGCGACCGGCTGGCCTTGGCGGCAAGCCAGCGGAGTCGGCAGCAACTGGGTGACCCGGCTGCGGGGCGGCGGCCAGTCGCCCCTCGGCGGCGGAGCCAGCGGGACCAGCTGACCCCCGGCGGCGGCTCGAACCGAGGGATGCCGCGAGAGAGTCGCGCTCCCGACTGGCCCGAGGGGCCCCACGAGCGAACCCGCGCCGCAAGAGAGCCGCGCTCCCGACCAGCCCGAGAAACCCCCACGAGCAAGCGCGCACCGCAAGAGAGTCGCGCGCCGCAGCCCCGAAGCCCCCACGAAGAAAATCCCGCCTAAGCAGGCACCTACGGCGGCACAGCCTCCCCCACCGACGGCCGCACCCCCAGCACGGTGGTCAGCTCCAAGACCTGCAACGGCCGCAGCACCGCGGACGTGTCCGCCACCACCACGAGCACGCTGCCGCGCCGCAGGCAGAGGTCCTGGTGGTCGAGCAGAACGCCGATCCCCTGTGCGCCGAGGAACCGGACCCCGCCGAGGTCCACCACGACGGGCGCGGGCGGCACCACCGCGGCGACCGCGGCGGTCAGGCACGCGGCCAGCTCCGGGGCGGTGGAATGGTCGAGCTCACCGGCGACGTGCACCAGCACGGTGGCGCCCTTGCTCTCGCTGGTGGTGCGGAACGGGACTTCACCGTAGGTCTGCACGCGGCAACCTCCTGATGGACGGCACTACCGTCACACGGGCTGGCTGCTCAACCCGGACCGACCGTAGCGCAGTCGTGGCGCGGATGGCCCTGGGCGCGCCCACGAGATGGTCACAGAACGCACGTTCCCGCGTGTGGTCCGCGTAGCATCGGGGTCCGTGACCGGTTTCTTCCACGAGACCGCCTTCTACGGCTCGGACGACGACTTCCTCGCGCTGGTGGTGCCGTTCCTCGAGGACGGCCTGCGCGCCGGCGAGGGCGTGGTGGTCGCGTGCGCGCAGTGGAACACCGGTCTCCTGCGCGATGCGCTGGGCGACGACGTGCTGTACCTGCCGGGTGCGGACCAGTACTCGCGGCCGTCGGAGTCGATCGCCGTCTACCGCGACTTCTTCCGCGACCACACCGAGGCGGGTGCGCGGCAGTTGCGCGTGGTCGGGGACGTGCCCCATCCGGGCACGGGGGCGTCGTGGGACTGGTGGGCGCGCTACGAGGCCGCCGTCAACCAGGCCTACGCGGAGTTCCCGGTGTGGGGCCTGTGCCCGTACGACACGAGGACGACCCCGGCCGACGTGCTGGCCGACGTCGTCAGCACGCACCCGAACATCGCGACCGCGCCGGGCGCGCACGAGGTCAACCCAGGGTTCCGGGAGGGGCTGCCGGGCACGAAGCAGGTCGAGGACGAGCTCGAACGGTGTGCGCCGCTGGTCGACCTCGTCGGCGTGTCGGCCGGCGCGGTGCGGGAGGCGGTCGGATCGGCCATCGACGCGATCGCGTTGTCCGAGGACTGCGCGCACGACGTGGTCTACGCGGCGAGTGAGATCGTCACGAACGGACTGACGCACGGTGTCGCGCCGGTGCGGTTCCGGCTCTGGGCGGACGACAGGCGGGTGCTCGTGGCGGTGTCGGACCGGGGCTGCGGACCGTCCGACCCGCTGGCGGGCCTGGTGCCGACCACGGCGACCCGCACTGCGGGGCTGGGACTGTGGATCCTGCACCGCACGTGCGACTACGTGTCGATGGGTCAGGACTCCGACGGGTTCACCGTGCGGGTCAGCGTCGGCGGCCACACGTAGGGCAGGTCGTCCGGCACGTCCGGGAAGAACCGGCGGTAGTGCTCGGGCATCTTGCGCACCAGCGCGGACCGGTGGCTGCGGTGCACGGCCTCGTCGCCGATCCACGGCGGCAGGTCCCCCGCGAGGGCCAGCTCCTCCTGCGTGCGCACCAGGGTGACGTCCCTGGCCTCGGCCAGGTCCGCCCTCATCGTCGCCTCGCAGGTGTCGGCGAACCCCCGCTCGCGCCACGCCGCGCACATCTCCGCGCCGTAGCGCACGAGCGCTTCCTCGAACCCCGCCCACATCTTCACCGCCGGGTGGTGGCGCCAGCCGTGACCGGGCACCACCAGCGCGCGCTGGATCTGGAGCGTCTCGACGCGTTGCTTGCCGAGCCGCCGCTGGTCCAGCACGCGCGCCGTGGCGGCGAAATCGGGGCAGGGCAGGAAGGTCTGCATCAGCTCACAGCACGTACTTCGCGGCCTGCGCCGCGCGTGCCTGGTCGACGTGCACCTCGTACCGCTTGGCCTGCAGCGTCATCACGCTCGAGAAGTCGCGGCGGCCGCGCGTGCTCCAGTGCGCGACGAAACCGAAGACCGCTCCCCAGAACGCGCCGATCACCAGGCTGATCAGCACGAACCAGAACCAGCCCGGCCCGGCGGTGAACAGCCCGAACAGCAGGCCGATGAACACACCGAACCACGCGCCGCTGGCCGCGCCGGTGAGAGCGGCGCGGCCTCGCGTCATGCGTCCCGTCACCTGTTCGACGGTCCGGACGCCCTCGCCGACGATCCGGACGCTCTCCACCGGGAAGCCGTCGTCGGACATCCTGTCGACGAGCCGCTGCGCGTCGGCGTACTCGGCGAAGCTCGCCAGCAGCGCGGACTCGGTCCTGGTCACCTCTTGATCGATCTCCACACCGATCGGCTACCCACGGCCACGCCGCGCAAACGGACCGTCAGGTGCCGCGGCCCGTCTTCTCCTGGAGGCGGTCGATCAGCTGTGACGCCTCGACCTTGGTGAGCTCACCCGGCACCTCCTCGTCGGCCTCCTGGGCGAGGGTGTGCAGGTAGGACTCCTGCGGCCCGGTCATCGGCTCGTCACCGGTCGTCCAGTCCTGCGGGTCCTTCTCCGGCGTGCGGTTCACGATCGTCCCCTTTCACTCGAACGCCAGTTCGAGATACCCAGGACGACCGCGGCTCAATCACCGCCGGGACAGCAACCGGTGCGCGACGGTCAGCAGCGTCCGCGCCTCCATCCGCTCGCCGTAGCCGAGGTGCTCCTCCGCCGCCTCGACGGACCGCCGCACCTGCGGGGGCACCACCGCGCCGGACTCGGCACAACCGGCCAAAGCCCTGTTCAGGGCCGCTTCGACGTTCGCGGCCTCCACGTCGGCGAGGGCGACGCACACGGCGTCGTCGAGCTTCTCCAGGGCGGTGACGTGGAGTTGACGAGGTGCTTTGCCGCCGAGTTCGAGGGTCATGGGTGGTCCGCCTTCACAGCCGCGAATCATGCGCCGACTGCTTGACGCATTCGGACCGGGGTACCCGTTTCGAGCACCCTCGAACCGGAACTCGAGGCGGTGCTCGCTACCGTGGCGGCATGCGTGCGACCTGGCGCGAGAAGAACGCGCGGCAGTGGATCTCCGAGCTGTCCGACCGGATCGGCGTGGCGGGGTGGGCGGCGCTCGCCGTGACGCCCGCGCTCGCCGCCGAGGTCGACCAGCACGGCGCGGCGGTGCGGGACATCCTGCTGCTCGGCGTCGAGGGCGCCGGAGCGGTGGCCGCCGTCGTGCTGCTCGCCTCCTACGCGCGAGGCCTGCTCGACCACTCCCCCGACTTCTCGCCGACGTCGTGGCTCGGTGTGCGGCTCATGGCGATCTGCCAGTTGGCGCACGCGCACGACGTGCGGCCGCTGTCCGTGGTCGACCTGCCCGACGCCCACTGACCCCGGCACCCACGGACACGGCGGGGTGCGCCGAAGCACACCCC
>NZ_JBHXCW010000239.1:0-11473 GCF_042725365.1 Lentzea sp. NPDC060358
GCGCCGATGGTACTGCACTGGTTACGGTGTGGGAGAGTAGGTCGCCGCCGAACTTAATTTGCCCTGCGGGTCGAGCGCCACAAGCGCTCCCCGCAGGGCTTTTTTCGTGCCCGAACCGTCCTGCGCCGGCGGCGGACCCACTTGCGGTGCTGGTTTCCAGCAGGTTTCCGGTCCGGTCGGACTAGTGCGCGAACCGCCCGGCCGGGGTGAAGATGTGGACCATGGAGCACCGGGCCCGCACGTCAGGACTGCGCCGCAGCCGCACGGTCACCACGCCGCGGCTCGGTGAGCTGTTCAACGGCTACCTCGACCCCGAGCGGCCGCACGCCGACGCCTACGACGAGATGTTCTCCGCCGAGGACGGGGTGCGCAGCGCCTACCGCGCGCTGTACGAGTCGGTGGCCCCGTCCCAGGTCAACGACCTGAACGCGCGCAGCGAGGCACTCGGCCGGGCGTTCGTCGACCAGGGGATCACCTTCTCCCTGAGCGGGCAGGAACGGCCGTTCCCGCTCGACCTCATCCCGCGGATCATCACCGCGAGCGAGTGGTCGAAGCTCGAGAAGGGCATCGTGCAGCGGGTGCGGGCGTTGGAGATGTTCCTCGCGGACATCTACGGCGACGCGCAGATCGTCCGGGACGGGGTGTTGCCCCGCAGGCTCATCACCAGCTGCGAGCACTTCCACCGGGAGGCGGCCGGCATCAGTCCACCCAACGGGGTGCGCCTCCACGTCTCCGGTGTCGACCTCGTGCGGGACGAGCAGGGGACGTTCCGGGTCCTCGAGGACAACCTGCGGTGCCCGTCCGGGGTGTCGTACGTCATGGAGAACCGCCGGACGATGGCGCGGGTGTTCCCCGACTTGTTCGCACGCCATCGCGTGCGCGCAGTGGGCGACTACGCGGTTCATCTGCTGCGAGCCCTCAGGAACGCGGCGGCACCCAACGCGGCCGATCCGAACGTGGTCGTTCTCACGCCGGGGCTCGCCAACTCCGCCTACTTCGAGCACTCCCTGCTCGCGCGGCAGATGGGGGTGGAACTGGTCGAGGGACGCGACCTGTTCTGCCGCGACAACTTCGTCTACCTCCGCACGACCGAGGGAGAACGGCAGGTCGACGTCATCTACCCGCGCATCGACGACGACTTCCTCGACCCGGTGCACTTCCGGCCCGACTCGGTGCTGGGCGTCGCCGGACTGGTGAACGCGGCCCGGGCCGGCAACGTCGTCGTCGCCAACGCCGTGGGCAACGGGGTGGCGGACGACAAGCTCGTCTACACCTACCTGCCCGAGATCGTGCAGTACTACCTCGGCGAGAAGATGCTGCTGCCCAACGTCGACACCTTCCGGTGCTGGCTGACCGACGAACGGTCGCACGTGCTCGACCGGCTCGACGAGCTCGTGGTGAAGCCCGTCGAGGGGTCCGGCGGCTACGGGATCGTGTTCGGGCCGGACGCCACTGTCAAGCAGCTCAACTCGCTGCGCAAGCGGATCAGGAGCAACCCTCGCGGGTGGATCGCGCAACCCGTCGTGCAACTGAGCACCGTGCCGACCAAGGTGGGCGACAAGCTCGCGCCCCGGCACGTCGACCTGCGGCCGTTCGCGGTCAACGACGGCAACTTCATCTTCGTGCTGCCCGGCGGGCTCACCCGCGTCGCGCTGCCGGAGGGCAGCCTGGTGGTCAACTCGTCGCAGGGCGGCGGGTCCAAGGACACGTGGGTGCTCGCCGCCAAGTCCTCGACGCAGGAGCGGGAGCTCGCGGAACCGGGGCTCGCCGGCCCGTCCGACATGGAGGTCTCGGCGGCCGAGCAGGGGCCGGAGCTCACGACTTCCCAGCAACAGCAACAACAGCAGCAGTAGGGAGGCGCGCGGAATGCTGGCACGCAACGCGGAGTCGCTGTACTGGATCGGCCGCTACGTCGAACGGGCGGACGACACGGCGCGCATCCTCGACGTCTCGGTCCACCAGTTGCTCGAGGACGCGACCGTCGACCCCGACGCCGCCTCGCGGCAGCTCCTCACGGTCCTCGGGATCACGCCACCGGCGGGGGCGGACCAGTTCGACGTGTGGTCGCTGACGGAACTGGTGGCGTACAACAAGGACAACCCCAGCTCGATCGTCGCGTCGGTCAACAGCGCGCGCGAGAACACCCGTGGTGCGCGCGAAGTCGTGTCGACCGAGATGTGGGAGTGCCTCAACGCGATGTGGAACGCCGTCGCGGAACGGGAGACCTACGCGCGCACGATGGGGCCGCACGCGTTCTTCAGCTTCGTCGAGGAACGCGCGGCGATTTTCGCCGGGCTGGCCGACTCCACGATGTCGCGCGACGACGGGTGGCGGTTCCTCGTGCTGGGACGCTCGGTCGAACGCGTCGACATGATCGTGCGGCTGCTCCTCGCACGGGTCGGCGACAAGGCGTCTTCTCCCGGCTGGGTCACGGTTCTGCGGTCGGCCGGTGCGCACGACACCTACCTGCGAACGTACCGCGGGGCGTTGGACGCGTCGCGCGTGGTGCAGTTCTTGTTGCTGGACAGGCTGTTCCCGCGGTCGGTGTTCCACGCGCTGCGGCAAGCCGAGTCGTGCCTGGAACAACTGGACGACCAACCCTCGGTTCGAGTGGGAGCACGGGCGGAGGCGCTCCGGCTGCGCGGCAAGGCGCGCAGCGAACTGGAGTTCCTGCGGCCGCATGACCTGATCGACGACCTGCCGAAACGGCTCGCGGCACTGCAGAAGACCGTGCGCGACGTCGGTGAAGCCGTGTCGCAGCAGTACTTCCACGTGGCGCCGTGGGTCGCCTGGACGAACACCGAGGTGGGCTGACCATGAGCTGGCGAGTTCGCGTGGTGCACACGACGGGGTACGAGTACGAGGCGCCGGTGGTGCAGTCGTACAACGAGGCACGGCTCACCCCGCGCGGTGACCGCCGTCAGAACGTGGTGGTCTCACGCGTCGAGACGAGCCCTGCGACCCGTGCGTTCCGGTACACCGACTACTGGGGCACCGAGGTCACGTCGTTCGACCTGCACGCGCCACACACGGAACTGAAGGTCGTCGCGTCGTCCGTGGTGGAGACCAGCTCGGAGATCGAACCGGTGATCACGGGCACGTGGCAGGACATGCGCGAGGAGAACCTCGTCGACCGGTACACGGAGTTCCTCGAACCGACGCGCTACACACCGCGCGACCGTGAGCTGCTGGCCAAGGCGCGCGAGCTGAAGAAGGGCAAGTCGCCCTCGGACGCCGTGCTGGCCGCGTCGCAGTGGGTCTGGGAACAGCTCAAGTACCAGCCGGGGTCGACGGGCGTGCACAGTTCGGCCGTCGACGCGTGGCAGGAGCGCAAGGGCGTCTGCCAGGACTTCGCCCACCTCAGCCTCGTCCTCCTGCGCGGCATGGGCATCCCGGCCCGGTACGTCTCCGGCTACCTGCACACGAAGGAGGACGGCGCGCTCCGGGAGACGGTGCGCGGCGAGTCGCACGCGTGGATCGAGGCGTGGACCGGGGGCTGGTGGGGGTACGACCCCACCAACGCGATCCCGGTCGGTCCTCGCCACGTGTGGGTGGCGCTCGGCCGCGACTACGCCGACGTCGCGCCGTTGAAGGGCATCTACTCGGGCGGTGCGGCGACCGCGCTGGAGGTCACGGTGGACATCACGCGGCTCGCCTGAGTCACCAGGGCAGCGGGCCGTGGGCGGAGAAGAAGCCACCGGTCGGGCCGCCGGGACCGGCCTGCGCCATGCGGACGATGATCTCGGCGCCCTCCTCGACGGTCTGGGTGCCGGTGTTCGCGTTGAGGTCGGTTTTCGTGTAGCCGGGCTCGACGGCGTTGATCCGGATGCCGGGGAACGCCTTCGCGTACTGCACGGTGACCATGTTGACCGCCGTCTTGGACGCCGGGTACGCCACACCGGGGTAGAAGTGCGTCGGTGAGCCCGGCGTGCTCGCGGAGGTGACCGAGGCCAGGCCGCTGCTCACGTTCACGATGACGGGCGCGGCGGAACGGGTCAGCAGCGGCAGGAACGCGTGGGTGACCCGCACGAGGCCGAAGACGTTCGTCTCGAACATCGTGCGCATGTGCTCGCCGGTCGTGTCCGCGGCGGTCACGACGGCGCCGTCTTCCGTGCGGCCCTCGACGCCGGCGTTGTTCACCAGCACGTCCAGTCCGCCATCGGCCTCGACGGCCTTCGCGGCGGCGGCCACCGACTCGTCGTCGGTCACGTCGAGGACGACCAGGCGCGCCCCCAGCCGCTCAGCGGCCAGGCGGCCCCGTTCGGCGTCCCTGCTGCCCAGGTAGACGGTGTGGCCCGCGGCCAGGAGGCGGCGGGCGGTCTCGAAACCGAGGCCCTTGTTCGCCCCGGTGATCAGTGTCGTGGTCATGGGTCCCAGGGTCGTCGTGACCCCTGGGGCCGACCAGCCGACTGGTTTTCCCGGGACTGCCGGTACCAGGCTCAGCGCCAGCCGTGGCGTTCCCGCAGGGCGTCCACGACCTCGCCGAACGCGGCGGGGGCCAGCACGGCGCCCTCGCGGCGGATGTCGTCGTCCG
The DNA here is from genome assembly GCF_042725365.1 of Lentzea sp. NPDC060358. Taxonomy (NCBI): domain Bacteria; kingdom Bacillati; phylum Actinomycetota; class Actinomycetes; order Pseudonocardiales; family Pseudonocardiaceae; genus Lentzea; species Lentzea sp. NPDC060358. Next base: position 4,535 of record NZ_JBHXCW010000239.1, read on the forward strand.
AGTCGAGCGCGAAGACGCGGTCCAGGCGCAGGTAGGAGTCCCGGCCCTCGCGGTCCCAGGCGCCCGCGCCCAGCTCCAGGTAGTCGTCGCGCGGCTCCTTCGAGGAGAGCATCAACGCGATCAGGTCGCCGTTCGCGTGGCCCACGACCAGCAGCGGGCGGTCCTTGCCGCGGTTCGGGTCCTCCTCGTAGGGAACCCAGGCCCAGACGACCTCGCCGGGGTCGGCGTCGCCGTCCACCGAGGGCTCGTAGGCGAGCTTCGCGGCACCGGCCGCGTCGTAGATCTCCCGGACCGCGCCCTTCTCGGGGCGGGGGTCCTCACCGTTCATCTGCACGAACGCACCCTAGTGGTGCAGAGCACCACCGCCACTATGGGACCATGAGGGGACACCCGTCCGATTTCCTGTTGAGGACTGCCTTGACCACGTTCGCCGACACGACCTTCACGCCTCCGGAGCTCATCCGGAACTTCTGCATCATCGCGCACATCGACCACGGCAAGTCGACGCTGGCCGACCGCATGCTGCAGCTCACCGGCGTGGTCGAAGCGCGGGCGATGCGCGCTCAGTACCTCGACCGCATGGACATCGAGCGCGAGCGCGGCATCACCATCAAGGCGCAGAACGTGCGCCTGCCGTGGCAGCTCGAAGGCCAGGACCACGTCCTGCACATGATCGACACGCCGGGCCACGTCGACTTCACCTACGAGGTGTCCCGCGCGCTGGAGGCCTGCGAGGGCGCCGTGCTGCTGGTGGACGCCGCGCAGGGCATCGAGGCGCAGACGCTCGCGAACCTGTACCTGGCGATGGAGAACGACCTCACCATCATCCCGGTGCTGAACAAGATCGACCTGCCCGCCGCGGACCCGGACAAGTACGCCAAGGAGATCTCGCACATCGTCGGCTGCGAGCCGGAGGAGGTGCTGAGGGTCTCGGCGAAGACCGGTCTCGGTGTCGAGGCGCTGCTGGACGAGGTCGTCCGGAAGGTGCCGGCCCCGGTCGGCGCGGCGGACTCCCCGGCCCGCGCGATGATCTTCGACTCGGTCTACGACACCTACCGCGGCGTCGTCACCTACATCCGCGTCGTCGACGGCAAGATCACGCCGCGCGAGCGCATCAAGATGATGTCGACGGGCGCCACCCACGAGATCCTCGAGGTCGGCATCGTCTCCCCGGAGCCGAAGCCGTCGCAGGGTCTGGGCGTCGGCGAGGTGGGCTACCTGATCACCGGCGTGAAGGACGTGCGCCAGTCCAAGGTCGGCGACACCGTCACGTCCGAGCGCAAGGGCGCCACGGAGCCGCTGGCCGGCTACCGCGAACCCCGCCCGATGGTCTACTCCGGCCTGTACCCCGTCGACGGTTCGGACTACCCGGAGCTGCGCGAGGCGCTGGACAAGCTCCAGCTCAACGACGCCGCCCTCACCTACGAGCCGGAGACCTCGGCGGCGCTGGGCTTCGGCTTCCGGTGCGGCTTCCTCGGCCTGCTGCACCTCGAGATCACCCGCGACCGGCTGGAGCGCGAGTACGGCCTCGACCTCATCTCCACGGCCCCGAACGTCGTGTACCGCGTCGTGATGGAGGACGGCACCGAGCACGTCGTGACGAACCCGTCCGACTGGCCGGAGGGCAAGCGCGCCGAGGTCTACGAGCCCGTCACCAAGTGCACCATCATCGCCCCGTCCGACTACATCGGCGCGATCATGGAGCTGTGCCAGTCCAAGCGCGGCCAGCTCGGCGGCATGGACTACCTGTCGGAGGACCGCGTCGAGCTGCGCTACACGATGCCGCTCGGCGAGATCATCTTCGACTTCTTCGACTCGCTGAAGTCCCGCACCCGCGGCTACGCCTCCCTGGACTACGAGGAGGCGGGCGAGCAGGACGCGGAGCTCGTCAAGGTCGACATCCTGCTGCAGGGCGAGACGGTCGACGCGTTCAGCGCGATCGTGCACAAGGACTACGCCTACGCGTACGGCACGCGCATGGCGACCCGTCTGCGTGAGCTCATCCCCAGGCAGCAGTTCGAGGTGCCGATCCAGGCCGCGATCGGTGCCCGCGTGATCGCCCGCGAGACGATCCGCGCCATCCGCAAGGACGTGCTGGCCAAGTGCTACGGCGGTGACATCACCCGTAAGCGCAAGCTGCTCGAGAAGCAGAAGGAAGGCAAGAAGCGCATGAAGATGGTCGGCAGGGTCGAGGTGCCGCAGGAGGCCTTCGTCGCCGCGCTGTCCACCGACGAGCCGAAGGGCAAGAAGTAGCCGCGGTGGCACGTCTTCACGTCGGCTGCGCCATGTGGAACCACAAGGCGTGGGTCGGTCGGTTCCTGCCGCAGTCGCTCCCGGCAGGGGAGCGGCTGCGGGCCTACGCGGGCTGGTGCAACGCCGTCGAGGGCAACACCACGTTCTACGCGACGCCCGCCCGCAAGACCGTGACCGCTTGGGCGGAGCAGACCGACCCCGGGTTCCGGTTCGTGGTGAAGCTGCCCAAGACCGTCACGCACGAGCGGCGCCTGGCGGGCGTCGAGACCGAGATGCGGGCGTTCCTCGACGCGGTCGAACCCCTCGGCGACCGCGCGGTCCTGTGGACGCAGCTGCCCGGCTCGTTCGGCCCGGCGGAGGTCGACGCCCTGGCCCGCTTCCTGCGCCGGCTGCCCGCCGGCCTCCGGCGGGCCGTGGAGGTGCGCCACCCCTCGTTCTTCACCGACGAGCGGGCGACGTCGCTGCTGGAGGGCGCGCTCTCCAGCGTGGACGCCGAGTGGGTGCCGTTCGACACCGAGGTCCTCTTCCGGAGCCCGCCGACCAGCGAGGCCGAGCAGGAGGCCTGGGAGCGCAAGCCCCGGCTGCCGCGGCGGACGCGGGCGCTCAGCGACCACCCGGTCGTCCGCTACCTGGGCAGGGACTCAGCCGAGGAGACGGTCGAGGGGTGGCAGCCGTGGACCGAGGTGGTCGCCGGCTGGCTGCGGGAGGGCAGGTCGCCGACGGTGTTCCTGCACACCCCCGGCAACGACGACGCCCCGGCGCTCGCCCGCCGGTTCCACGACGAGGTGCGCGCGCTGGTGCCCGGCCTCGACGCACTGCCCGAACCCGAGCCGGTCGAGCCCGCGACCCTGTTCTGAGCAGAGGTTCATCAGGTCGTGCGACTGTCGGTGACCTGCCGCGTTCCCTAACGTCGGGGGACATGACCTCCGTTATGAGCCTTGAGAACGACGTCCGGCGCTTCGAGAAGTGGGACGTCGACGGCAACGGGATCATCGACCGCGGCGACTACGAGGCCGAGGCCCGCCGGATCGTCGCCGCGTTCGGGGAGACCCTGAACAGCGGCCGCGGCCGGGCCGTCATGGAGGCGCTCGTCGAGCTCCACCGGCGCCAGGCGGAGGCGGCGGGCGTGGGCCCGTCCGGTGCGATGAACCAGCAGCAGTACCTGGCCGCGAACCAGCAGCTGATGTTCGGCCGCGGCGACACCGGTTTCGACGAGCTGCTGCGGCCCGCCATCGCCGCGATCGCCGACCTGTGCGACACCGACCGCGACGGCCTGGTGAGCAAGGTCGAGCTGCGCCGGTGGCTCGGGTCCGCGGTGGGGCTGAGCGACGCCGACTCCGACGCCGCGTTCGACCGCATCGACCTCGACGGGGACGGCGCGCTCACGGTGGACGAGCTCGTCGTCGCGGTGCGCGAGTTCCACTACGGGCGGCTGGACGTCCCGCTGCTGGGCTGAGCCACCGCGTACCGCAGGTGCGTGACGCCGGGGGCCATGACGACGTCGACCAGCGTCAGGCCGACGTCCTGCCGTCCGCCAGCGCGACGGCGTCCTCGATGGTCGTGGCAAGCGTGTGGCGTCCGGTGAGTTCCGCCGGGCGGTGTCGACCTGCTGCCGGGATCCGGTGTTGCCGGATCGGCAACGTAGTTTGCTGTTTTCGCACGGCCTGCGGGACCTTGGGACCATGACGACCGCACAGGAGTTCTGGGAGACCTTCTACTCGGAGCGGGACCAGGTCTGGTCCGGCAAGCCGAACCCGCTGCTGGTCCGCGAGGCCGAACGGCTCGCGCCCGGCAGCGCGCTCGACGTCGGGTGCGCCGAGGGCGGCGACGCCGTCTGGCTCGCGAAGCGGGGCTGGCGGGTGCTCGGCGTGGACGTGTCGCAGACGGCGCTGGACCGGGCGGTGAAGCACGCCTACGACGCCGGCGTGGAGATCTCGGTGGAGCAGCACGACCTCAAGGCCACGTTCCCCGAGGGGCTGTACGACCTCGTGACCGCGCAGTTCCTGCACTCGCCCGTCGAGGAGGACGGGGAGCGCAACAGCATCCTGAAGCGGGCCGCGGCGGCGGTGGCGCCGGGCGGGCACCTGGTCATCGGCGGGCACGCGGGGGCGCCGTCGTGGTCGGAGCACCAGGACTACTACTTCCCGACGACCAAGGACGTGCTCGACCACCTGAAGCTCGCGGACAACTGGATCATCATCACCGACGAGGTGGTGGAACGGCCGCTGATGGGGCCCGAGGGGCAGGAGGAGATGCGCAAGGACAACGTGCTGACGCTCAAGCGGTTGTTCTAGAAACGCGAAGGCCACCCTCGGCATCGTTGCCGGGGTGGCCCAGAAGGGGTTCGTCAGGCGGAACGCAGGAGGCGGTCCATCGCCTGGCGGTTGATGATCGACCGGAGTTCGCCGGTCTCCTCCGCCGAGTGGCGGGAGAGGATGGCGTCGAGCTCCAGGCGGTCACTCTCGGTGGTGTAGCTGGCCAACTGCCGTTCCAGGCTCTGGCGCTTCACGCGAGCCGCGCGGCGGGAGGCCAGGCTCGAGCGCAGGGACTTCACGGACAGGTCGTGGCGGGTCATCGTGTCCTTCCAATCTCGGTTACGTTTCGATAATACACCCTGCTCACGAGGTCTGTACCGATGAAGAAGGCGAGCTAGCTCACGTACTCGTCGAGCAACCTCAGGGCCCGCGCGTACTTGGCCTGCAAACGTTCGCGCGTGGCGTCGTCCAGCTGGGCCATGCGGGCGGGAGAGGTGTTGTCGGCGATGTCCGCGTGCTTCACGGTGAGTGCCAACGGGTTCGCGGCCACGCGGCGCAGGTAGTCCTCCTGCGGCTCCTCCGGGAGGTGTGACAGCGCCACGACCGCGTCCACCACGGCGGCGGGGCAACCGCGGTCCAGCAGGGCCTCGGCGGTCACCGGGGTGTCCTCGACGACGTCGTGCAGCACGGCGGTCATCTGCTCGTGCTCGCCGGACACCGAAGCCATGACCCGCAACGGGTGGCCGATGTAGGGACGACCCGACTTGTCGAGCTGGCCGTCGTGGGCGGCGGTGGCGATCGCGATGGCGTCTTCGAGGGTGAACACGGGCATCAAGCTAAACCAGGACTTGACCAGGTGCAGTGGTCTAGTCCATTTTTAGTCCACTCACAACATGGTCGCCGCATGAGTGTGTGGAGGTGGACCATGTCCAAGACCAGACGGGCAGCGATAGCGCTGCTGTCCGCGTTCGTCGCCTGCGCCGGTCTGGTGCTCGTGCTCACCGGCAGCGCCGCCGCCGCGAACCTCGCGGCCAACAGCGGCTTCGAGGCGGGCAACCTCAGCGGCTGGACCTGCACCGAGGGCACGAGCGTCACCGGCGCCACCAAGCGCACCGGGTCGTACGCGCTGCAGGGCGCGCCGGCCGGGCAGAGCAACGCGCGCTGCCAGCAGACCGTGAGCGTGCAGCCCAACACCGCCTACAAGCTCTCCGCGTACGTGCAGGGCAGCTACGTCTACCTCGGCGTCACCGGTGGCGTCGAGAAGAACACCTGGACGCCGGGCTCGAGCGGCTTCAGCCAGCTGACGGTGGACTTCAACTCCGGTAGTGCCGGCAGCGTCACGATCTACGTGCACGGCTGGTACGGCCAGCCCGCCTACTTCGCCGACGACGTCAGCCTCGACGGCCCCGGCACGCCGCCCACGAGCACGACGACGACCACCACGACCACTACTACGACCACGACGACCACCACCACGACCGGACCGCCGCCGAACACCGGTCTGCCCAAGCACGTCCTGACGGGCTACTGGCAGAACTTCTACAACGGTGCGCGCGCTCTGCGCCTGTCGGACGTCCCCACGACCTACGACATCATCGCGGTCTCGTTCGCCGACGCCACGGCCACGCAGGGCCAGGTCGCGTTCAACCTCGACCCCGGTCTGAGCAGCCAGCTCGGTGGCTACACCGACGCGCAGTTCCGGGCCGACATCAGGACCGTGCAGAACCGCGGCCAGAAGGTGATCATCTCCGTCGGCGGTGAGAAGGGCACGATCAGCGTCGGCAACTCGACGGCGGCGGCGAACTTCGCGAACAGCGTGAAGTCCCTGATCTCGTCCTACGGCTTCAACGGCGTCGACATCGACCTGGAGAACGGCGTCAGCGCCCAGTACATGGGCCAGGCGCTGCGCGACATCTACAACGGCGGCGGCAAGGTCATCACGATGGCGCCGCAGACGATCGACATGCAGAACGTCAACGCCGAGTACTTCAAGCTGGCGCTCGCGACCAAGGACATCCTGACGATCGTCAACATGCAGTACTACAACTCCGGTTCGATGCTCGGCTGCGACCAGCAGGTCTACAGCCAGGGCACGGTCAACTTCCTGACCGCGCTCGCGTGCATCCAGCTGCAGAGCGGCCTGCGCGCCGACCAGGTGGGCCTCGGCCTGCCCGCGTCGCCGTCCGGTGCCGGTGGCGGCTACCAGTCGCCGTCCAACGTCAACAACGCGCTCAGCTGCCTCGCCCGCGGCACGAACTGCGGGTCGTTCAAGCCGAGCACGACCTGGCCGTCCATCCGCGGTGCCATGACGTGGTCGATCAACTGGGACGCCTCGAACAACTGGCAGTTCGCGAACACCGTTGCCCCTCATCTGGACTCCCTGCCCTAGATGATGGAAACCCGTCGGTGTCACGTCCACAATGGACGTGAC
>NZ_JBHXCW010000240.1:0-11348 GCF_042725365.1 Lentzea sp. NPDC060358
GGACCGGCGGTCCCGCGGGCCGCGACACGGCGCGGCGCCGGCGGGTGGTGGTGACCACCGGTGCGGGCATCTGGACCTCGGGCTGCTTGGGCACCTCGACGACCACCGGAGCGGGCGCCTCGACGGCGGGCGGGGCACCGGCGGCGCGCTTGGCCGCACGACGCCGCGGACGGGCCGCGGGGGGCTCGGCGGCGGCCACGGGGGCCTGCGCGACGGGTTCCGGCGCGGCGACCGGCTGCGGGGCCGCCTCGACGGCCTCCGCCGGCTCCGCGGCCTTGGGCTGCTGGGCGCCGATCCGGCCCGTCACAGCGGGCTGCTGGGCACCGATGCGGCCCGTCACGACCGGCTGCTCGGCGTCCGGCTTGGGCTGCTGCGCGCCGATGCGGCCCGTCACGGCCGGCTGCTGGGAGCCGATGCGCCCGGTCACGACCGGCTGCTCGGGTTCCGGGGCGACCGGCTCGACGAGCTCGTCGGCGGCCTCCTCGATCACCTCGGGCTCGGCGACCGGGTCGGTCTCGACCGGCTCCGGGTCCTCGGCGACCTCGTGCGGCACGTGGCCGTTGAGCGCCTGCTCCTCGACCACGACCGCGTCGACGACGGCCTGCGGCTCCTTGTCGCGCCCGCGGCGACGGCGGCGCCGACGGCCGTGGCCCTCGTGCTCCTGGTCGGCCGCGACGGCGTCCTCGGAGGTGTCCTCGGGCTCGCCCGGCTCGACGACCTGGGGCTCGACCGGTGCCTCGGGGGCCTCGACCGCGGCCTCGGCCACCTCGGGGGTCTCCGCCGCCTGGTCGCCGCCCTTGTTGCGGCGCGACTTGCGGCCGCCGCCCTGCTGCTGCGCCTGCTGCTGACCGCCGCCACCGCCGTGCGAGTGCACTGGCTCGGTGGACACGACCACGCCGCGGCCGCGGCAGTGCTCACACGTCTGGCTGAACGCCTCCAGCAGGCCCGTGCCGACCCGCTTGCGGGTCATCTGCACGAGACCCAGCGAGGTGACCTCGGCCACCTGGTGGCGCGTGCGGTCGCGGCCGAGGCACTCGGTCAGGCGGCGCAGCACCAGGTCGCGGTTCGACTCGAGCACCATGTCGATGAAGTCGATGACGATGATGCCGCCGATGTCGCGCAGCCGGAGCTGGCGGACGATCTCCTCCGCCGACTCCAGGTTGTTGCGGGTGACGGTCTCCTCGAGGTTGCCGCCCGACCCGGTGAACTTGCCGGTGTTGACGTCGATGACCGTCATCGCCTCGGTGCGGTCGATGATCAGGTAGCCGCCCGAGGGCAGCCAGACCTTGCGGTCGAGCGCCTTCATCAGCTGCTCGTCGATGCGGTACTCGACGAACGCGTCGTTGTTGCCGACGTGCTTCTTCAGGCGGTCCTGCAGGTCCGGCGCCACGTGGCGGACGTAGCCGTCGATGACGTCCCACGCCTCGTCGCCCTGGACGACGAGCTGCGCGAAGTCCTCGGTGAACAGGTCGCGGACGACCTTCACCAGCAGGTCCGGCTCCTCGTAGAGCAGGGTGGGGGCCTTGGTGGAGGTGCTCTCGGACTTCTCCTTGATGACCTTCCACTGGGCCTGCAGACGGGTGACGTCGCGGCCGAGCTCCTCCTCGGAGATGCCCTCCGAGGCGGTGCGGATGATCACGCCGGCGTCCTCGGGGACGACCCTCTTCAGGATGTCCTTGAGGCGCTTGCGCTCGTTGTCCGGCAGCTTGCGGCTGATGCCCGTGGCACCGCCGCCCGGCACGTAGACCAGGAAGCGGCCGGGAAGGCTGATCTGGGTCGTGAGGCGCGCGCCCTTGTGGCCGACCGGGTCCTTGGTGACCTGGACGAGCACCGAGTCGCCGCTGGACAGGGCCTGCTCGATCTTGCGGGACTTGCCCTCGAGACCGGCGGCGTCCCAGTCGACCTCACCGGCGTAGAGCACGGCGTTGCGGCCGCGGCCGATGTCGATGAACGCGGCCTCCATGCTCGGCAGCACGTTCTGCACGCGGCCGAGGTAGACGTTGCCCACGATCGAGCCGGTGCCCGACGACGTGACGAAGTGCTCGACCAGCACGCCGTCTTCCAGCACGCCGATCTGGGTGCGGTCGCCGCGCTCGCGGACGACCATCGTGCGGGCCACGGCCTCGCGGCGGGCCAGGAACTCGGCCTCGGTCAGCACCGGGGCGCGGCGGCGACCGGCCTCGCGGCCGTCGCGGCGGCGCTGGCGCTTGGCCTCCAGGCGCGTGGAGCCGCGGATGCTGCGGACCTCGCTCTGGGCGGCCTCGGAGTCGGCCTTGTCGTCACGCGCGTCGCGCACGTGCACGACGGTGTTCGGCGGGTCGTCCTCGGACGTCACGTCGTCGTCCGCGCCGGTCTTGCGGCGACGGCGGCGGCGACGGCGGCGGGTCGAGCCCTCGTCGCCCTCGTCCTCGGTCTCGTCGGCGGCGTCGGCCTCGGTCTCGACGTCCTCGCCCTGGGCGTCGTCGGACTCGTCGCCGCCCTCGGCGTCGGTGCCCTTGCCACGACCGCGGCCACGGCGGCCACGGCGACGACGGCGGCGGCTGTCGTTCTCGTCGTCCGCGTCCGCGTCCGCGTCGGCGTCGGTCTCGGCCTCCGCCCCGGCGGCCTCGAGCTCGTCCGCGGCGATCTCGCCGACGGACTTCTCGTCCTGCGCCGGCTCCTCCTCGACGACGAACGGCGAGACCGCCGCCTTCGGCCGTTCGATCGGCTGAGGCGGCAGGAACACCGCGTTCGGCGCGGCGAAGATCGGCGCGAGCGCCGGTGCCTCGAAGGCGGGCACCGCCGGGGCCTCGTAGTCCTCGGTGACTTCGCCGGTGACGACGTCGTCCCAGTCCACGAGGGTCTCGGCGACCTTCAGCGCGACGTCGCGGCTGACGCTCGACTGCGCGCTGCGGGCGACCTCACCGAGGTCGGCCAGCGCCGTCATCACGTCCTTGCTGCTGACGTCCAGCAGCTTCGCCAGCGCGTGCACCCGCAGCTTGTCCGGCAGGTCCGCGAGCTCAGGGCGTGCGGCAACCACACCCTGCCCGCCGGTCCCACCGGCGGGCTTTTCCGTGTTCGACATGCAGCTCCTCCACCCCCGGGCGCGTCCCGTGAGGACGCGGCCGCGCAGGGGCCTCTCTTGTCTCTCTCCACCGCTGCTCGCGGCGGGAATCCTTGCCTCGCGCGCAGCGGCGTGGCGCCTCACCGGGCGCACGCTTGCGCAGGTCCCACGACGACGCCGCTGTCAGCGTCGCTCCTCCTGTTTGCGACGAGGCCGGCGTCCGGCGCTCGTCAGGACTCCTTGTCCTGCTGGAGCGGGTCCACCAGCCTGCCTTCGTCGTCGAGCCGTCCCTGCGCCATCCGGGTTGCTCTCGCAGGTACCGGCGGCACGAGGCCGGCGACGACACGAAGCGCATTCAGCACGTCGTCGGGTCGAACGGTAGGCGTTACCTGCCGCACGACCGTCACGAGTATCCCACACGGTCGTGACAATGCGGTGTCATCGTGTCCGGCGTCGCTCGAACGTGGTTCGACCAGTGCCGACACGACGGCGGGACGCACGTCGATGACCCTCTTGCCGTCCTTGGTGAGCCGCTCCACCTCGACCGCGTCGGCGGCGAGCAGGGCGCGCACCGCCTCCGCGAGCGCGTCCGGCTCCACTCCGTCGAGTTCGACGCGCCACTCGCTCGCGTCGATGCGCTCGGTGAGGTTGCCCCCGGTGGACTGCACGACGTCCACCACGTCGATGCCGGGCGGCAGCGCCTCGTCGAGCGCGGCCTTCAGCGCCACCGGGTCGACCCGCTCGACCACGGACACCTCGACGTACTCCGCCTCGCTGGCGACGCCGGTCGGCGCCGCGCCGACCCACGACACCTTCGGGTGAGGGCTGAAGCCCTGGGAGTACGCCATGGGTACGCCTGCCCTGCGCAGCGCACGTTCGAACGTGCGAGCGATGTCGCGGTGCGAGGTGAATCGCAGCCTCCCCCGCTTGGTGTAGCGGAGTCGCAGTTTCTGCACGGCTGCGGCAGACGGGTTGTTGGGCTGGTGGCGGCTCAGGGGTGCTCCCAGGAGGTGTTCCGACGGGTGAGCGGTCCCATCGGCGCAGGCTGTTCGTCCGGTAGGACGGTACCGTGAACTTGATTCAGAACGTTCAGCTTGTCTAGATCGTTGCGCGTGGTTACGGTCCGGCTGACTGGACGCCCTGCCTACCTGGAGGTCACTGGTGCCTCTGCTCCACCGCGCCAGAGCGGCGGCGATGACCGTGCTGCTCGCGGCAGGGTGCCTGGCTGCCACCACGCCCGCCGGTGCGGAGCCCAACGCCCCCGCCTGCATCCAGCCGGGGCCGGTGCTGCGCTACCTCGTGGTGTTCTCGCAGTTCACGACCCAGGAGGTGGCGAACGCGGAGATCGCCGCGGCCTGCGGGTCGACCACCGTCTACTACCCCCAGATCGGGGTCGCGGTGGCCACGTCGCCGGACCCGTCGTTCCTCGAGCTGATCGGCCCGCAGCGCGCGTACAGCGCCCAGGCCGAGAGCATCGCCAAGCGCTCGCCGAAGCGGAAGAAGGACGAGACCGAGCTCTTCCGCCCGTCCGGGCAGCGTTCGGGTGAGCAGTGGGACATGGATCTCATCAAGGCCCCCGCGGCCCACGAGATCACCACGGGGTCGAAGTCGGTCGTCGTGGGCGTGCTGGACTCCGGCGTCGACGCCGGGCACCCCGACCTGGCCGCCGCGCTGGCCCCCGAGCTCTCCGCCGGCTGCCTGACGGGCAAGCCGGACACCTCCCCCGCCGCGTGGACCCCCACGACCTCGGCGCACGGCACGCACGTCGCCGGCACCATCGCCGCCGCGGACGACGGCCGGGGCACCACGGGCGTCGCGCCGGGCGTGCGGATCGCGTCCGTGAAGGTCGTGGACGACGACGGCTTCATCTACCCCGAGTACGCGGTGTGCGGGTTCATGTGGGCCGCCGCGCAGGGCATGACCATCACGAACAACAGCTACTTCATCGACCCGTACCTGTTCACGTGCCAGAACGAGCCGGGCCAGCGCGTGGTCTACGAGGCCGTGCGCCGTGCCGTCGACTACGCGACCTCGCGCAACGTGCTGACGGTGGCCGCCGCGGGCAACAACGCGGCCGACCTCTCCCGCACCGGCCGCGACTCGGTGTCGCCGACGAACGGCGACGCGCAGACGCGTCCGGTCGACTCGACGTGCGTGGTGCTGCCCGCGCAGCTCAAGAACGTGGTCGGCGTGTCGGCGGTGGAGTCGACGAAGACCAAGGCCGGGTACAGCTCGTACGGCCTGGGCGCGATCGACGTGACGGCACCGGGCGGCAGCACGCGGGCGCCGAACGGGTGCGTCCTCTCGACCGTGCCGTCGGGCTACGACTACTCGTGCGGCACGTCGATGGCGACCCCGCACGTGTCCGGGGTTGCGGCGCTGATCGCGTCCGTGCACCCGGACACCGACGCGCTGTCGCTGGGGCGGATGCTGAACGCGCAGGCGCAGACGCTCGCCTGTCCGGCCGACTACGACCTGAACGGGACGGGCGTGCAGGACGCGTTCTGCACGGGCTACTCGGAGTACAACTCGTTCTACGGCCACGGCCTGGTGGACGCGCTGGCCGCCGTCACGAAATGACGTCGTAGGCCCTGAGCCGGACCATCAGCGGCAGGCCGTTGTCCTCGACGGTGCAGCCGATCTGCACCGACAGCGCGTCGGTGCGCCAGCCCCGGACGTGCCCGTACGGGTACCACTCCTCGAGCTCGGCGACCTCGGCCGCACCCGGCAGCCAGCCGTGCGCGCGGGCCTCGAACAGCTCCTGCAGCGCGTCCAGCCGCGGCTTGGCCAACGCCTCCAGCCGCTCGTAGTCGCCGCGGTCCTCGTCGTCGAGGTCGAGCTCCCACTGCGCGAACGTCAGTTCCCAGACGGTCGTGCCCTCGTGGTCGTCCACGCTCGAGATGACCTCGCCCAGGTCGAGCCCGGCCGTGGCCGCGGCCAGGCCCGCCTCCGTCCAGTCCTGGCCGGACCGGAGGAGGCGCAGCACCTGGTCGAGCACAGCGGCGTCGCTCACCCCTGGGTGAGCGACGGGTTCTTCACCGGCGAGCCGACGCCGACCGGGGAGATCGGCAGCAGCTTGCGGCCCGTCGGGCCGACCTCGATGTCCGTGCCCATGGCCGGGCAGACGCCGCAGTCGAAGCACGGGGTCCAGCGGCAGTCGTCCTGCTCGCGCTCGTCGAGCGCGTCCTGCCAGTCGGCCCAGAGCCACTCCTTGTCGAGGCCCGAGTCGAGGTGGTCCCAGGGCAGGACCTCCAGCTCCTCGCGCTCGCGGGTGGTGAACCAGGCGAGGTCGACACCGAACGGTTCGAGCTGCTCGGCGGCCTGGGCGGTCCACCGGTCGTAGCTGAAGTGCTCGCTCCAGCCGTCGAACCGGCCGCCGTCGCGCCACACGGCCTCGATGACCTTGCCGATGCGGCGGTCACCGCGGCTGAGCAGGCCTTCGATGAGGCTCGGCTTGCCGTCGTGGTAGCGCATGCCGATGTTGCGGCCGAGGCTGCGGTCGGCGTTGACGGCCTCCCGCAGCTTCCGGAGCCGGTCGTCGACCGTGTCCGGGTCGCACTGCGGGGCCCACTGGAACGGCGTGTGCGGCTTGGGCACGAACCCGCCGATCGAGATGGTGCAGCGGACGTCGTTGCGGCCGCTGGCCTGGCGTCCGGCGCGGATGACGTTCTTCGCCATCTCCGCGATCTGCAGGACGTCCTCGTCCTCCTCGGTCGGGAGGCCGCACATGAAGTAGAGCTTCACCTGCCGCCAGCCGTTGGAGAACGCGGCCGAGACCGTCCTGATCAGGTCTTCCTCGGACACCATCTTGTTGATGACGCGGCGCATCCGCTCGCTGCCGCCCTCGGGCGCGAACGTGAGGCCCGAACGCCGCCCGTTGCGGGACAGCTCGTTCGCGAGGTCGATGTTGAACGCGTCGACGCGCGTGCTCGGCAGGCTCAGGCCCGTGTTGGTGCCCTCGTAGCGGTCGGCGAGGCCCTTGGTGATCTCGGCGATCTCGCTGTGGTCGGCGCTCGACAGCGACAGCAGGCCGACCTCCTCGAAGCCGGTGGCCTCCAAGCCCTTCTGGACCATGGCGCCGATGCCCTCGATGGACCGCTCGCGCACCGGACGGGTGATCATGCCCGCCTGGCAGAACCGGCAGCCGCGCGTGCAGCCGCGGAAGATCTCGACGCTCATCCGCTCGTGGACGCTCTCGGCGAGCGGCACCAGCGGCTGCTTCGGGTACGGCCACGCGTCGAGGTCCATCGTGGTCCGCTTGAACACGCGGAACGGCACCCGGTCGCGGTTCGGCACGACGCGCTGGATGCGGCCGTCGGGCAGGTACTCCACGTCGTAGAAGCGCGGGATGTAGACGCCACCGGTCTCGGCGAGCCTCGTCAGCACCTCGTCGCGGCCACCGGGAGAGCCCTCGGCCTTCCAGTTCTTCACGATCTCGGTGATCTCGAGGACGGCTTCCTCGCCGTCGCCGAGCACCGCCGCGTCGACGAAGTCCGCGATCGGCTCCGGGTTGAACGCCGCGTGCCCACCGGCGACCACGATCGGGTGGTCTTCGGTGCGGTCGGCCGCGTGCAGCGGGATGCCGGCGAGGTCCAGGGCCGTGAGCATGTTCGTGTAGCCCAGCTCCGTCGCGAAGCTGATGCCCATCAGGTCGAACGCCTTGACCGGCCGGTGCCCGTCGACCGTGAACTGCGGGACGTCGTGCTCGCGCATGAGCTTCTCGAGGTCCGGCCACACGGCGTAGGTGCGCTCGGCGAGCACGTCCGGCAGCTCGTTGAGGATCTCGTAGAGGATCATGACGCCCTGGTTGGGCAGCCCGACCTCGTACGCGTCGGGGTACATCAAAGCCCAGCGCACGGACGCCGCGTCCCAGTCCTTGACGGTCGCGTTGAGCTCCCCGCCGACGTACTGCACCGGCTTCGAGATCCGCGGCAGCAGTGGCTCCAACCTGGGGAAAACAGACTCGACACTCACGCGACCAGAGTAACGGCCCCTCCGGAGAGGGGCCGAATCGCGTGCCACCAGGGGGGTGTCGATCAGTCCAGCAGCAACTTGCCCAGCCGCCGCGCGGCCACGACCGTGCCGAAGGCGGCCAGCACGGCGAAGTAGGCGAGGTGGCCGAGCATGCCCCAGCCGACGACGCCCAGCGTGAGCCCGCGCATCAGCTCGATGGCGTGGTAGAGCGGCGTCCAGGTGACCACGGCCTGCAGCCAGCCCGGGTAGACCGACAGCGGGTAGAACGTGGTCGAGAACAGGAACAGCGGCAGCACCGCGAGCTGCACGAGGTCGAAGTCCTGCCACGACCGCATGAACGTGGTCGCCGCCATGCCCACCGCCGCGAACGCGAACGCCACCAGCAGCGCCGCGGGCAGGGCCAGCAGCGCCCACGGCGAGGCGATGAGCCCCATCCCGAGCATCACGGCGAGGAACCCCGCCGAGTACAGCCCGCCGCGCAGCAACGCCCAGAAGATCTCGCCGATCGCGATGTCCATCGGCCCCATCGGGGTCGTCAGCATCGCGTCGTAGAGCTTGATGTACTTGAACTTGAAGAACACGTTGAACGTCGCGTCGTACACGGCCCCGTTCATCGCCGACGCGGCCAGCAGCGCGGGCGCCACGAACGCCGCGTAGGTGATCGGCCGCCCGTCCGGCCCGGCCACCGACGACACCATCTGCCCGAACCCGAGGCCGAGCGACCACAGGAAGAGCAGCGGCTCGAAGGCCCCGCCGACCAGCACGAACCAGGCGCGCTTGTGCACCACCGCCGACCGTTCGACGAGCATGCTCGCCCTGCGCCCGTAGAGCCCCGGCGGGATGACCCGCCACAGCAACCCGACGCTGGCGGGTTTCGCCTGACCGGCGCGGTCGAGGGTCTGCGTCATGTCACACCGCCAGCCTTCGGTGGAAGAACTTCACGCCGAGGACGATGCCCACGGCGACCAGCGCACCGAGGTACGCGATGTGCCCCAGGGCCGGCAAGAGGCCCAGGGTGCCGAACGTCAGCCCGCGCGCGAGCTCGATGCCGTGCCACGACGGCGTCAGCCACACCACCGGCAGCAACCAGCCGGGCAGCTGGCTGACCGGGAAGAACGCGCCGGTGAACAACGTCATCGGCATCAGCACGAACCGGAAGATGTTGTTGAACGCGTCCGGCTTCTCCAGCGTCGCGCTGTAGGCCACCAGCGGCGCGCTGAACGCCAGCCCCGCCAGCGCGGCGAGCGGGACGGCCAGCAGGATGCCCGGCCCCGCGGCAGCCCCGAGGGCGAAGGCGACACCGACGAACACCGTGGCCCGCAGCAACAGCTGCGACCCGATCCACATCGTCTGCGAGTAGAGCACCTGCGCCGGGGTGATCGGCGTGGACACCATCGCGACGAACGACTTCTGCCACATGAACTGCGACATGACCGGGAACGTCGACTCGAACGTCGCCCCCTGCACCGCCGTGACCACGACCAGCGCGGGCGCGAGGTACTGCAGGTACGGCACGCCGCCGATCAGCGCCGTCGACTGCACCTGCGACCCGAACCCCAGCCCGAGCGCGACGAGGAAGAGCACCGGTGTGAGGAACCCCGACACCACCGTGGCGCGCCAGTTGCGCCGGTACCACGTCCAGGTCTTCTCGAACCCGTACCAGGAGGCCTTCAGCGTCTCCATCAGTCCACCAACGTCCGGCCGGTGAGCCGCAGGAACACGTCCTCCAGCGAACTGCGCCGCACCAGGCTCTGCACGGGCTGAACACCGCTCTCGTGCACCTTCGCGAGCGTGTGCTCCCCGTCCGGCGTGTAGAGCAGCAACCGGTCGGGCAGCACCTCGACCCGCTCGGCGAACCGCTCGAGATCCGGTTTCTCCGCCCCCGGCCGGAACCGCAGCTCCAGCACTTCTCTGGTGGAGTACCGGCTGATCAGCTCACTCGGCGACCCCTCGGCCGCGATCCGCCCGCCGTCCATCACGACGAGCCGGTCGCACAGCTGCTCCGCCTCGTCCATGTAGTGGGTGGTGACGATGAGCGTGACCCCGTCCTGCTTCAACCGGAACAGCCTGTCCCACAACAGGTGCCGCGCCTGCGGGTCCAACCCGGTGGTCGGCTCGTCGAGCAGCAGCAGCTCGGGGTCGTTGACCAGCGACCGCGCGATCGTCAGCCGCCGCTTCATGCCCCCGCTGAGCGGCTCGACCTCGTGGTCGGCCCTATCTCCGAGCTGCGCGAACTCCAGCAGCTCCGCGGCCTTCTCCCGGCACGCGGCCCGCGACATCCCGAAGTACCGCCCGTAGATCTGCAGGTTCTGCCGGACCGTCAGCTCGGTGTCGAGGTTGTCGAGCTGCGGCACCACCCCCAGCCGGGCGCGAATCCGCGGCCCGTCCCTCTCCGGGTCCATCCCCAGCACGGCGAGGTCCCCGCCCGTCCTCCCGGACACGCACGAGATCATCCGCATGGTCGACGACTTGCCGGCCCCGTTCGGTCCGAGGAACCCGAACGCCTCCCCCCGCCGCACCTCGACGTCGATGCCGCGCACGGCCTCGAAACTCCCGAAGTGCTTGGTCAGAGCCTTGGCCTCGACGAGGTTCTCCACCGCACCGACGTTAGCCAACAGGTCTGACACTTTTCGACGCAATTACGATCGCCGCATGCCGGAACTCCGCTGGCTCTCGGAAGCCGACGACACCCTCCGCACCGAGATCCACGCGGTCGTGCACGACGTGGTGGCAGCAGGCGGCGCCGTCGGCTACCACTCCCCACCGTCGCAGGACCGCGTCTCGGCCTGGCTGGACATCATCCTCAAACAGGTGAGGGACGGCGACGCGGCCTTCGTCACCGCCGTTGTGGACGGTGTGACCAGAGCAGTGGGCGCATGGCGCCGCGGCGGCACCGCCGTCTTCCAGCACCGGGTGGAAATCCAGCAGATCATGGCCCACCCGTCGGCACGCGGCCTGGGCCTGGGCCGCCTGGTGGTGCAGGCCTTGGTCGACAACGCGAGGGCGGCCGGGTTCGAGATCGCGATGCTGGGCGTGCGCGGCAACAACCACGGCGCGATCGAACTGTACGAGAGCATCGGCTTCCGGGAGTGCGGCCGCATGCCGAACGCGATCGCCGTGGGAACCGAACGGTGGGACGACGTCTGGATGTTCCTGCCGCTCGGCTATCCGGAGGGGACAGTCCTCAACGGATCGAAGCCGGGCGGCCTGGGCAGCAGCCCGCGCAGGAACGGCTGAGCGAAGCCGAAGGCGAGCTTGCTTTTGCTTTTGAGCGCAGCTCTCAGCGGTGGGTGCCCCGTCACGAGTCGCGCCACAGCCCTCGCTGCAACGA
>NZ_JBHXCW010000241.1:0-11302 GCF_042725365.1 Lentzea sp. NPDC060358
GTAGCCGGTGGGTAGGGGTCGCTGGGACCCTTCCCCACGGCTGGCCGAGATCACGCGCAATCTCGGGTCATGCCGACGAGCGGAGATTTGATACCTCAGCCAGGTGCGGCGCTGGATCGGCTGGGGGACTGTAAGCGAGCGATGTAGCTCTCGATCACGGAAGTGCCTGATGAACCTACCGAGGCAATGCTTCCCGCGCCTCCACCGACGACCCAACGCCGCCTTTTCTCCGTGGCACCGGCCCACCAAACGCCGGGACCGCTTGTAGACGATGCACGTTCGGTATGGACGCTGGACACGCGGCAGAAAGCTGATCGGGACTGCGACGCAGAACTCCTCGACTACCCGGCCCGGCCTGCTGGGCGGTCGTCGCCCGGATGGCGGGTAACGGTCCGTCGGGCCGTCCGATGTACGGGTGGATCTAGGAGGCGCTGTGGACAAGCAACGCGTGCTGCTGGTGCACCCAGGCATCTACACCGATGCCGACCCGCGGTCCTTCCCACCTTGGGGGGCGATCTCCGTCGGCCATGTACTGCGCGCTGCTGGGCACGAGGTGCTCGTCCTCGACCTCAACGGCCAAGACGTCGCCACTGCTCTGACGGCCGCTCTTGAGTCCTTCGACCCAACCGTCGCCGGATTCACGGCCAAGCAGGGCCTCGGGGCCGTTCGCTTCCGGGAGGGCGTCGACTTCCTCGCTCGCGTCACTCCCGGCCTGCCGGTGATCGCGGGCGGGCCGTTGGTCTCCACTTTCCCGGACCCCGAGAGCCCGCTGTGGCGCGGCGTCCGGGCCCTCGTGCTCGGCGACGGCGAGGACGTGACGGCGCGGTGGGTCGGAGCGGCCGAGCGGCCCTCGGGACTGGTCCATGGCGACGAGCCGCCCAACCTCGACGCCGTAGGTATCCCCGTCTGGTGGCCCGGCCTGCCGTCATACGTGCACCCGGCGGAATCATGGCCGGGTATGGGCGTGCCCGGCCTGCACGTGGCCTCGGCCCGGGGGTGCACGCGCCGGTGCACCTTCTGCTACCTCAACGCCCACCACCCCGATGCCCGCTTCCGCTTCATCTCTGCGCGGCGGCTCTATACCGACCTGGCCGAGCTGTCGGAGACGACGAGCGCGACGGGCTTCTACTTCGTCGACGACTGCTTCATCGACCGTTCACAGCGCCGCGCCGAGGAGTTCTGCGCGCTCAACACCTCCGACGGGTCGCCCTTTCGTTATGGGTGCGACGTGCAGTTGACCGACCTGGACCGGCACATGGGCCTGCTCGCGACCATGCACGATGCTGGGTTCCGCTCGCTCTACGTCGGGGTGGAGACAGCGTCCGCGGCGACGCGCAAACGGCTCGGCAAGGGCTCGATCCGGCGGTCCGCGGTGGACGTGCTCAACGCCGCGCTGGACGCGGGCTTCACGATCCGCGCCTCGATCGGCATCGGCTGGCCGGGCGAGACCGGAGCGGACGCGCGGGCCACCCTGGCACTGATCGATGCGGTGCCCCGGCTGGCGTTCGACGCGTTCAAGTACTACCCGCTGCCGGGTACGCCCCTCGGCGAGTCGAGCTACTGGGCGCGGGCCCGAACCGAGCTGTCGCCGCAGGAGTACGCCGAGACCGCGGGCAACGACTACTCCGAGCACAACGCCAACTTCTCCGAGATCGCCGATGCCGACTACGAGGCCCTCTGGCAGGAGATGCGCCTGCGCGAGGACGAGCGCCTCGCCGCTTACCACGCGTCCGCCTGACGAATGGAGCACCCGTGCCCGCCTCACCTACTGTGCTGCTGTCCGGGGTCCATAGCGGCCCGAACCCCTCCCCGGGCGTCGGTGTCGCCCGGTCGCTTCGCCTGGCCTGGCCCGCTGCCAGCCTGCACGCGGTGGACTACTCCACAGCCTCGACGGGTTTGAGCTCTCCGGTGTTCGACCATGTGCACGTGTTGTCGTCATGGGACACGGTGGAGCTATCCGCCGCCGCAGCGGACCTCGCCGCCCTGGCCGCGCGGTGCGAGGCGGTGCTGATCCCCGGCCTCGACCTTGAGGCCGAGCTGCTTGCAGGCTGGGCGGCGGACGACCCGCGCCTGCTGCTCCCCCCGCCGCAGGCCTTCGCCGCGATCGGCAAGCCTGGGGCAGTCGCAGCGGCCGCACTTGGCCTGGCGCTGCCCCGCTCCCGAGTCGTCGCCGACGCTGCGGAGGCCTCGGCGTTCGCCGCGTCCACCGGCTGGCGGGCGTGGGTGAAGGGGTCGCGGTACGAGGCGATCGCCGTCCGCGACCGGCTACAGCTGACCGCCGCGCTCGATCGCGTGCGCACCATCTGGGGCGACACGGAGGTCCTGTTGCAGGAGCACGTCGAGGGCGCGGAGGAGTCGCTGGTATTCGCCGCCGCGGCGGGTGAGTTGCTCGGCGCGGCTTGGATGGGCAAGACGATGGTCACCGTCGAGGGCAAGACGTGGGCGGGCCGAGTCCGCGAGCCAGCCGCGGCCGAGCGGGAACGCCTGGCGAGGTTCGTGGCGCTGACGGGCTGGACCGGCGGAGGCGAAGTAGAGATGGTGCGCGAGGCGGCCACCGGCGTTCGGTACCTCATCGAGGTTAATCCGCGCTTCCCAGCCTGGGTCCACGGCGCAGCCATCGCTGGAGTTAACTTGCCCGCGCGCCTGGTCTCCGCCGCGACGGGCCTGTCGCCCGAGGTCGAGGAGAAGGCGGAGCGCTCGGGCTTCGTCCGCGTAGTCCTCGAGGTTCCAGCCCGCTTCGAGCAGGCGACCGAAGGCCGCGACCGCGAGCGGCCCCCGGCCGCGAAGCACCCCTCGGCCATGCCCGTCCTGTCACGCCGCCGCTCCGCCCCGTCTCAGGATGCTGCACCGGAGCCGGCGGCAATGCCCGTGGGCGAAGTCGACGGGGTGCTGACCCCGCACCGGCTGCTCAGTGCCAAAGCGCTGACGGAGTCGTTGGCGGACATCGCGACGGTCCTCACAGCTGTCCAGGAAGAGACGGGGGTCGAGGGTCGGTTCGCCTACTCGGTCAAGACCAACCCCGACGCCCGCGTGCTCGCCGCCGTCCGGCGGGCAGGCGGCTTGGCCGAGGCCATCTCGCAGGACGAGGCCGCCCGTGCCCTCCGGGCCGGGTTCCGACCGGACCAGCTCGTGCTAAACGGGCCAGCCAAGTGGTGGCGGTTCCCCGGCGGCCCCGCCGACTACCGAGCTGTCTTCGCCGACTCCGTCGCTGATCTGCAACGGTCGCTCGACCTGGTCGAGTCGGGTGCGGTCAGAGCGGGCGCACTGGGAGTACGCGTCGCCCCGTTAGGGGGCCGGTCGCGTTTCGGCGTCGACCTGTCTGACCGGTCGGAGTTTCAGGCGCTAATGCGTGTCCTGCGCCGCGCCCGCACCCCGGTCACCGGCGTCCACTTCCACCACGCCGCCAGCAGGATCGGCGCTGCAGCCTGGGTGCACCAAGCCGCCTCCGCCGTCGACCTAGCCCGCACAGCCCTGGACCGCGCGGGCCACCCCCATGAGCTGCTGGATCTTGGCGGCGGCTGGCCGTCGGGCTTCCCGGTGGCGGAGTATGCGGCCGCATTGTCCGAGGTAGTCGGATCGACGGGGTCAGCCCCGCCCCTAGCGCTGTTGGTCGAGCCCGGAAAGTTCCTGGTGGAGCGGTGCATGAGCGTGCTCGCCGAGGTCATCGAGGTCAGCAGAGCGCGTGGACGGGTTACCGCAGTGGTGGACGCGTCCGTCGCTGAACTGCCTGACTGGCTCTCGCAGGTGCACCCCGTGATGTGGCGCCGTGACGGCCGGTGGTTCCGCCTGGGACCGGGGGCTGGCCGCTTGCACGGCAGGCTGTGCATGGAACACGACGTCCTGCGCGAGGCCGTCGGCCTGCCGCCCGAGCTAGCACGCGGCGACCGGCTGCTGTTCTGCAACGCGGGCGCGTACGACGCCAGCATGAGCTATCGGTTCGGGGTGTGACTGCAATGGACCTGCCCACACACCCGCCATCGCGGCTGCTCGTCCACCCTGGCTGCGCCGACTGCGCCGACGCCGTCGCGTGGCTGCTCTCGGTCGACCGCGCCTACCAGAGGATGGGCTCGCGGACGGCGTTTGGGCTCTCGTGGATGCTCGACCACTTCCGCTGGGGGCCCTCGCGCTGGCCTGCTGCGTGGTGTGAGCTGGCTGGTGCTGAGACAGCTGATTGCGGGGTCTTCGCCGATCTCTGCGCCACGGTTCTGGAGACTCGTGGGGTTGGTTGTGAGCGGTTACAGATCGTGGAGTCTGCTGCGCCGGCGCAGACTCGGCTCTGGCGGGAGCAGTGGGAGGCGGCGGGAGCCGTTGCGGGGTGGATCTTGTCTGAGGACTGGGTTTACCACGAATCTTTGCTGATCGACACGCCTACCGGATTGTGCCACTTCGATCCGAGTGAGATGTGTGAAATTGGTACTGAGCGGCGGGTCTTGTGGGTGCGCCAGGCGGGTGGCGAATGGGGTTCTTGGCAGAGCTGGGATTCAAGGTCCGACAACGCGCTGGACGCGTCGCCAGGTAATGATGCAGGCGACGGCGAGGAACGTCTCGTTGATATCGTCGCGGCGTTCCAAGCGGATGCGTAGGCGTTCTATGCCGTGGTACCAGGCGATGGGTGCGCTCGACGACCCGTCGGATGCGCATCCGACTCCCACCTGGACGAATCATCGACCGAACATCCGGTCATGCCGCCGAGCGTGCGTTCGGGCCCCTCGGATGCTCGTGCAGTGAGGCGGGCCTATCAGCGGCCGGAGCGTCTTCACCCTACAGGAGATCGACCGACTGGAACTCGCTGGCAGTGGCGTGACCGTGTCGGTGCGCATCGTCGGCCGCCTCGTGGCCTGCCTCGGCTTGAACCCGCGCTGGTTCCTCGGGCCCGGCCAGGCGAAGAGCGCAGCCTCGTGAGATGCGGTTGTCGCGCCATCCAACGGACGTCGAGGCTTATCGGAGGCCAGTGGCGGCGACTTGCCTCCTGTCGGGTGGTGATCTCGGTGCATGCCGCCGCCCTGGCCGGACCTCGGGGAGGGCACCAACCTGCGCGAGATCCTCCTGCGGAGGGCCGGACCTCGGGCGGAAGTACCAAAGGATGGGAACAGGGCTGAACAGCGGTTTTGTTTCGGCAGTCTAGTGGTGGAGTCATCGTTCGATCTGTCCGCGCCCGAGTAGCACCCTGGGGACGGGGCGGAGGAGCCGTCCCCCGCGGCAGGCGATCCACTTCCATCTGAGCGACCGTCGTTCCTCGGCATCAGCCTGGTGGCATTCCTGGTCCTCGACGGGATCATAGGCTTCGCGCAGGGCCACGGCTTGGGAAGCCAGCCTGGGTTCGTTCAGATCGTGAATGGAGTTGCGGGCCGACAGCAACGGACCGCCCTGTACATGGCCACGGCCAAGGTAGTGCATGCCGACAGCACGCCTTCTGGAGACGAAAGCGCTGAGCCAGCAAGAGCGCGTGCTGTACCTGCGACGGGTACTCACCGCCGACACGATGCCCGCAGTGGACCCGCGTCCTCGCCCTGCTGGTGCTGCTGTTCGCCCAGCCTCTGCACCGCATCACGCTACTGACCTCGACGACCTGATCCACGACGACAGCGAGGCCCTCCTGCGTCTGGGCGAGCTACCAATCTCGATTTCCGCACCCTTCGCCGAGATCCTGACCACCAACCTCGGCACGCGCCTGATCACGGCCGTCAACCCGAATAGCCGTTTCCCGTCCCCGGAAGATATGCCGGACAGCCCATGCACACCACCTCGTTGCGGTTGTGGCTGCGTCTGCGCAACACCGGCCTGCCCAACGAAGCCACACGAATCGCCGCGCTGCGAACTCATGCTCCAGGCCCCACCCTCCGTCGTAGCCACGATGCTCGGCTACCACCCCAACACCGCCGAACTCATCGCCGCCGAGGCTGGGATGACCTGGCAGAGCTAGGTCGCCGGCGACCATGCCTGACCACCCTGAACCTCGACCGAGCAGACCCTCCGACGCCTTGGCTGCAAGCAGATTCCAGAAAGTTTCGGGCCGATGGAGTCCGTTTCACGGACGTCTGCGATATCAGGGGTGAACAGCCGATCGCTCCGACGAGGAGTCCCCGAGTGAACACATCGACAACGAGGTGGCGTGAACAGCACGCGGTCGGAGCAGCCGCAGGCGTCCTTGACGGCCGCTCCTACGCGATGTCGCACGCTGTGGGGGCACCGCGACCGTGACGGACGACAACGATACCGATGCCTCCCTGGAGGCCTTCTACACCAGGTGGTCAGGAGGGTTGCTGCGCTATATCAGGCGGCACGTCTCCTGCCCGGCCGATGCACAGGACATAGTCCAGGAGGTGTGGACGGTGGTATGCAAGCGGCTCGGCGACGGACCTGTTCCCGAAGGCTATTCCGCGTTCCTGTTCACCGTCGCGCACAACAAGATCGTGGACTTCTACCGTGCCTGTAGCCGGGATCGCTCGGTTCCGCTCGACCCGGTGCTCGAAGTCATCGGCGATCCTGCCTTCGATCCAGCCGCGGTACGTCCGGCGCAGTTGTCGCACTTGGCCGAACACATCCTCGACGCACACGAAGCCCTTCCCGCAATCCTGGAGCAGCTGACTGATCTGCAACGGAACGCGGTGCTGTATCGGCACTACGTGGGCATGTCGGTATCTGAGGTGGCGCAGGCCTTGAGCGTCGAACACCACGCCGCCAAGCGGTTCCTGGTTGTGGGACTGAAGAAGATCCGCAACTTGCTCGCGCAAGCCGGGCACCCGATCCGCGTCTCGACGAAGGAGATGCCGTAGTGAACAGCACGCCTGAGCACCCCGATGTGGAGCACCTGTTCCAGCAGCTCCGCGACAGCGATGACGCGGGCGCACCCCTTGCGCCGGTGCCGTTCGCGCAGATCCGGGCACATGTGGCGGCGTTGACGCCGCAGCAGGCACGCGATGCCGTTGCCTACGGCGACCGTGTTCAGCTCGGCGTTGATGCGTTCGCGCTGGGCATGATGCACAGCGAGCAGGGCGACCTGGCCTCCGCGATCCGGTGCTTCGAGATCGCCGACCGCCACGGTGCCCCTGCGGCTGCGGACCAGTTGAAGGCCACGAGCGAGCTGCGCGACGCGCTCGACGAGGTCGATCTTCCCGACGACACCGCACTGACTTTCCGCACCAGGGCCGAGGCTATTGATCACACTCGGACCCACGAGCTGAGCGCGGGAGTGCTGAACTGGGCGGACGAACGAGCCGAGCGCATCGTCGCCGACGCCCGCGACGCCGCAACCTCCGTGCTCGACGACGCACGGTCTACGGCGGCCAGGCTAATTGCGGAAGCACGTGCGCAGGCGGATCAGATAATTAACGCGGCCTGTCCCGACGAGGTGGCGACACCGATGGCGCGTGAGACCGCCGGACTCGAATGCGATCGCCTCACGACCGTGACCATCTACGGAGGTGAGCACCGCCAGAAACTGTGGACACCAGAGATGGCCCGGAATGTTCGCCTGGGGCAGGCCGCGTATGTGAAGAACGGGGGAGTGCTCAGCCACTTCATGACCGGACCGTTGTCCTTTACCGAAACATGCTGCGGGGTCGACGAACTCATGGGGTTGGGCCGCGCAGTCCGAACCGGCACCGCAGGGGTCGTCTTCACCGCTCGTGACCGGGAACAAGCCTGCGAGCGGATGACGCTGCTTCTCTCTCTCCCACGCCGTGACTGGTCTGCCCGGATTCCGGAATGGTTCGGCACCCAGCCTCCGCTCTCCGTCCCAGGGCTCGCTGATGACGGCCGAGCCGTGGTGCTCGCCGTGTTCGACGGATCCCAAGAACCGGTCGGCGACGAGCTGCTCCAGCAGATACGAGAATCGATCGCCTACGCCGCCTAGCGGCGGTGCTCGTGTCGCCCACCGCTCGCGACCGAGCACGGATCAACACCTCGGAGGAGACCTGACCTTGTCAGGCCTCCTGAAGTACGTGCACGACCGATCGGGTAAGCGGTGCTCAGCCGAGGCCATCTGGTGATCTTCAGTTTCCGTTGCACTTTCGCCCACCGAGGTTGTCCACCACGAGCAGCCTCTCCCAAGGTGGAGCGCGACACAGCGTTAGCGAGGACAGGGACAGGGACATGGTTGATCAGTTGCAGGGCGGACCAGCGCTGTTGCGTTACTTCCGCACCTCCGCAGGACTCGTGCGGGAAACCGTGGCCGCTGAACTCAACGTGAGCCAGTCGACCCTCTTCAACTGGGAGAACGGCCGCACCGAGGGTCTTGATCGAGATCGGCTGGTCGCCTTGGATGCGCTTTACGGCGCTGGGGGCGTGCTGCGCGACCTGTACCTCGCCTTGCGCACGCCCGACGCGTTGCTTCCTACTGAGCAGTGGTGGCACAACTACCAGGGGCTTTCCAGGCCGTGCTGGGTATGGCTGCGAACGGCGGATGGTCGGCCCGGCACGGCACAGGTCATTGCAGGGCCGTTCATGGCCGACTGTGAGATTCCGGCCGAAGATGGCGTTTTCCTGCAGGTGTACGCGTCCGCTCCCAACCCCGCGGTGCACGTGCGGATCGACGGTGGAGGCTGGGCCGACTTCGGTGCCGGTGTCATTCCCGCCAATATCGGTGCACGCGTGTTGAACGCGGTCGATCTCGCCGTTGTCGGTTCTCGGGACAATCCCGACAACGCACTCGTGGTCGCCGCGAGGTCGTGGCTGCCGCACACCGAGTACAAAGGCCAGTCGGGGTGGTTCGCCCTCATGAAGGAGCGCCTCGGTGAACAGGCCGAACGGACCAGAACCACGTTTGCAGCGGCAGCGAAGGCGGTGGTGTCCACGAGAACTGACGTCAGCGCCGTGCCCGCCTCGCTGGACGAGGTGCAGCGTCACTGGGGCGGCGACTCGTACCGTCGGCTGCGGGAAGCACGCGGTCTGAGCCTCAAGGACACCGCTGACCTTGCCTCCAAGTTGGATACTTCCCTGCCGCAGATCAGTAAAGACCATGTCCGCCGGCTCGAACTCGGCTCGGCACCACGCGTTCCCCAGTTGTTGGAACGTCTTGACGCCACGCTCGGCGCCGACGGCCGGACGTGCACCGTCGAGGTCACAGGCATCGAGACTACCGGAGGATTCACCAAAGTCACCTTCCCGACCTACTGGATCGGACCCGTGTGGGTGCAGTTCGTGTGCATAGGACAAGCGAAGGACAATAGTGCCACACTGTTGTGGAGTCCCTGGTGTAAGACGCTCACCCTGTCCCACGGCGTGGTGGTGACCACCCGGCGCTCGGAGCCATCGCAGCCGCCGCTAAGGATCAAACTGCCAACCGGATGGGAGATCCGCGCTGGCGTCGGCGTGCATCCGAGGGCGGTAGACGTCCAGACGGGCTGGGGACTGATCAACGCCGACCTGGGCATCGCTGCCCTCCGCCGCTACTTCGCGGTTGTCAGGCAAGTGTTCGACGGAGCCAGGCACCACCGCTAACAAAGATCCGCACTTCATCCCCACGTGCGCACGTTCCGTGCGCCCGTTAGTTCAGCACACCTAAGGAGAGCTCATGGGAGCGCCGGATCGTGGGAACATGCCGGACCTGCCGGCCCCAGAGAGCACGTGCTCGTGTCAGCAGCAGGCACTGGACGTGAAGCGAGCGTTTGAACTCTTCATCCTGAAGCTGGCGGTCGTCACCATGATCGCCTTCTTGTGCGGGACCGTATCCGGAACGCTGACCTTCATGGCCAACGGGAACGGCAACGTTGCCGCCGCCGTGCTGGCCGGAGGCGGCGCGATGGCGGCAACGTTCATTGCGTTGTACGTACTCATCCGGTAGCGCGGACGCAGCCCTATCCGACGCCGTTGACAGGCGAACCGATCGGGTCGCCGTGCGCACGCGTGAGCGCTACACCGCGCGGTGCAACGGTTGCACAGCAGGGGAATCAGCATCCGTGGCATCGGGGCTGAACTCGGCCTGGCCAGGGGAACGGTGCGCCGCTTCGTGCGCGCCAGCACCGTCGAGGAGCTGCTGACCAACGACAGCACTGGCCGCAGGCTGAGCCTGCTTGAGGAATTCAAGCCCTACCTGCATCAACGGTGGAACGCGGGATGCACCAACGCGATGCTGCTGTTCGAGGAGATCAAGGCCCAGGGATACCGCGGTCGGTGTCAGATCCTCCGCGACTACCTGCGTCCGTTCCTCGCCAGTGCCCAGGTTCCCGAGCCCACACCCACAGCACCGAAGGTCCGCCGGGTCGTGTGCTGGATTATGGGCAAGCCGGAGAACATCACCGACGACGACCAGCTGCAGCTCGACCAGGTCCTGAGCCGAAGCCCAGAACTGACTGCGCTGGCAGGACATGTGCGCTCGTTCGCCACGATGATGTGCGCCCTACGCGGTGACCGTCTCGAGGTGTGGATGTCGGCGGTCGCCTGATGGCCTGCCGCGGCTTGAACCTCGCCGGTTCCTCGAACCTGACTGAGCAAAAAGCGCAGCTCCTGAAACGCATTTGCCGCGCCATCCAAGAGGCGATCGAGGCTTATCGGAGGTCAGTGGCGGCGGCATTGCCTCCTGTCTGTTGGTGATCTCGGGATGTGCCGCCGCCCTGGCCGGACCTGGGGGAGGGCACCACTCTGCGCGGGAACCGTTGTGCGGAGGGCCGGACATCGGGCGGGAGTACCAAAGGATGGGAACAGGGTCGAACCAGGAGCACGTCTTAGCTTTCGCATAGTGTTCCCATCCGATACGACTTGCGGTGCACCGTGCCGGAGGCTCGCATTTCCGCAGCACGAACTGGCTGATGCCTGCTGAGATCGTCATGTGATCCGCTGGTTCTGCGGGATTCGGGGCGGCTGGCTCGAGCTGGATAGAGGTAACGTGGCCGAGCCAGGCCACATCACGTCGGGCGACCCAGCACACCTCAAGCCCGCTCGCCTGCATGGTCGTCGTTCTCGCGATGATCTCGTCAACGCTGATGCTGGACAGCTGTGCTTCCCAAGCAAACCGGCGGATTCCAACCGGACTCGTGGCCAGCACATCTGCCCGCCATCGGTCACCCGGTACATCAAGCTCAGCGCGCCAACCCGTCCGACGCACCGCTCGGGCAAGCTCGTCTTCAACGCCCGATGCGCTGCAGACTCGCCGGCGGCGACGCAGTCGGGCACGACGGAGTCATGGGCGAGGTACCGCAGCCGCGACGGTGCCGAACTGACCTTCGCGTGCACTCGACCGCCACATCCGACGCACCGACAGCATCGGTCGTGGATCCACGACCGATGCTGTCGCGACCATTCCACTCCAGCTCCCAGTTCCGGCAGCGTCGCATCCAGCACCCCCACATCGGACAACCGTGCG
>NZ_JBHXCW010000242.1:0-11265 GCF_042725365.1 Lentzea sp. NPDC060358
CTCATGACATGAGGCAAAGCACTCAAATCACCCGTGAGTTGGGGCAATAAGCGCAGTCAGGACATGCTCCAGGGAGCGGGTGATGTTGGAGTTGCCACTGCTCTGGTAGCCCTCGGTCGCGAGGATCATGTAGTAGTTGAAGCTGCCGAGCCGCATGTTGGCCCGGCTCCACGCGTCGAAGTGGTTGCCGGTGGTGATGTTCCCGCCGACCCGCCGCTGCTGGCGGACGCTCCAGAACTGCGGGAAGGTCTTGTTGTTGCCTTCGACGGAAGGCGCGTTGTACCGCATCGTCTGGTAGATGTCGTACGTGCCGCCGTCACTGGTGACCGTGCCCTTGTAGGTGCCGGTGGGCCGGTAATTCCCCCAGCTGTCGACGATGTAGTACTCGACGAGCGGGTTCGAAGTCCACCCGTACAGGGTGAGATAGGAGTTGCCCGACGGGTTGAAGCTGCCGGAATAGTTCACCGTGCGCCGCGAGCCGTTGCTCCAGCCCTTGCCGCCGACGAAGTTGCCGACATTGGTCCACGAGGTGCTGTAGTTGCCACCGGACCCGAAGTCCATGCAGACCCGGCCACCGCCGTCGGTCCAGAACGAGTAGTAGTAGCCACCGTCGTTGCCCGTCTGGCTCGAGCAGGTGGCCGCGACGCCCACGTCCGCCGCGGCCACGGCCGGGGTCAGCGCCATCACCAGCGCGACGCAGGCGCTGCGGACGAGCAGGGCGGTGAAGCCGCGTGTGCGGCCGGGCGCCCGAAATTCGGTTTCAGCCATGTGCGGTACTCCTCGTCATCGAGGTGGGCACGGCAGCCAGGCGCGAACAGGGAATGCCGGGGAGAACGGCCGCCGCCGATGTCGCCCTGGTCGCCGAGGTGATCCGACGATCCGGTCGTGACCGGCCTGCTCGAATTCGAGGCGGCCCAGGTCGATCGTGGCCGAACCTCTTCCGACCCTAGCGGCGCCGGTTCGGTCCCGTAAGACCGGCCGGGCCTTTCGAGAATTTTTCGAAAGTTTCAGAATGACCCCGAAATGGCCGCACGGGAATTCTCGCCGTCGAATTCGAGGGCGCTCGCGCGACTGGCTGGAGCGCCGCACGCGTCCGATCGAACACATGTGCGAACCGACTGATAGATTGCCGATCCATGAATCGGCGATGCTCCCGGCGGTGCCCATGACGCTCCACAGCCCGTTCACCGTCTGGGAGGGCGACGACGTGCACGGCCGGCGGCCCGTGGTCACCGCCGTCACCGTCAGCCTCGACCGGTTGTTCGCCCGCCCTCCCGGCGCCCCGAGGCGCGTCATCGTGTCCGGCCTCGACCTGACCGGCGAGGTGAAGGGGTTGCTGCACGGGCGTTTCCCGAGCATCGACGGCGACTGGCTCGGCGTCGTGAACTACACGATCGGCTACGCCGACGGCCGGCGCGAGAGGCTCCACCTCGCCGACCAGCTCGTCCCGTTCCCCGTGCTGCGCAGGCAGGAGAAGGAGGCCCGGAGATACTGACCGGCGTGGAACTGTTCCCCGTCACCGCCTCCGGTGCCCGCCTCGCCTGCCTCGACATCGGCGCGCGCGGTGGCCGCGCGACCGTCTACCTCGGTGGGCTCGGCCTGGCGAGCACCGTCACGTTCGCACCGGTCGCCGGGCACCCCGCGGTGGCGGGCCGGGGCCGGCACGTGCTCGCCGACCTAGTCGGCAGCGGCTGGAGCGACCACGACGACGCGTTCGGGCACACGATCGACGAGCACGCCCGCGCGGTGGCGGCGGCGATCGACGCGCTCGAGCTGCGCGCGGTCACGCTGGTCGGGCACTCGCTCGGCGGGTCGGTCGCGATCAGCCTGGCGGCGCAGCGGCCCGATCTCGTCGGCGCGCTCGTCGTCGCCGAGCCGAACCTCGACCCCGGGGTCGGCACGACGTCGGCGCGGATCGCGAGCCTGACCGAGGACGAGTTCGTCGCGCACGGGATGCGGGACCTGCTCGACGAGGAGGACTCGCCGGCGGGCCTGCGGACGCTGCGCCGGTGGTCGCCGCGGGGCCTGCACCGCACCGCGGTGTCGTTGCTGGCCGAGCGGCCCGCCACGTTCCGCGCGCAGCTGACCGCGCTGACCGTGCCCAAGCGCTACATCTCGGGCGCACTGTCCGGGGAGGACCTCGGCGAGCTGCGGGCGACCGGGTGCGAGGTGCGCGTGGTGCCCGCCGCCGGGCACCTGATGATGGACGACGACCTGGACGGGTTCGTCGAGGCGCTGGCAGGTCCCTGACGGGGGTGCCGGCACCCCCGCCAGAGCGTCGTCACCCCGGAGCCTTCGTCACTTCAGGAGGAACGCGTCCACGACGGTCACCGTGGCGGAGTTGCCCGCGGTGTCGCGCGCCGACGCCTTGAGCGACACCGAGGTGGCGTCCCCGGGGTGGCGCAGCACGGTGAACCACCGGCCGTCGTGGCGCACCAGCGGAGCGGCCCGCCACGTCGTGCCGCGGTCGTGCGAGACCTGCACGCCCGTCGGCCGCGCGTCGAGGCCGGTGTTGTGGTTGACCGACACCGGGACGAGGGTCGCCGCCGCCCGGCTCGCCCGGTTGTGCCCGTCCACGGCGGGCGCGAACTTCACGGCCATCAGCGGCAGCGGCCGGGGCGGCCCGTCGGCGACCGTGCCGGAGGTGAAGGTCCAGTCGGCGACGATCCTGCTGGTCAGCGCGCGGTCCCTGGTCGCCTCGGTGTGCAGCCGGAACACGGCCTGACCAGCGCCCGCCGCGAAGAGCCCGCTGGTGCTGCCGATCCTGCCGACCTCGACGCCGTCGCGGTACAGCGTGGAACTGCCGGTGTGCGCGGAGAACCCCTCGCGGTCGTCGCGCGAGTCGCTGAACAGCGGGACCTGGAAGACCATCGTGTCGCCGGACCGGTTCGCGTAGCGGGACGGCCTGCCCGGGTTCGCGGGCAGGTCCGGGCCGAACACCGCCAGGTTGACCGAGTCGGTGGCGGCCCGCACCCGCGGGAAGGTCGTGGGCGCGCTGGAGAACAGGCGCGACTGGAACTCCCCTGCCGCGGTGACCTCCACGAACTCGTTGTACCACGGTGTTTCCGGTGAGTAGAGCTCGTCGAGGGCGAACGGCAGCGGCTGGGTGATCATGCCCTCGCGGGTGCCGGAGGTACCGGGCGCGGTGGCGCCGTGCGTGGTGCGGACCCTCACGAGGTCCTTGTCCCGCAACCGGAGCACGGGCTCGGCGGGCATGCGCCCGGTGACGTCGGCGCGCACGTTGTAGAGGTACGGGCTCGCGTCGAAGCTCCCGGCGCGGTCCTGCTCGGCGAACCGGCCGCCGGCCGAGTACCGGAACCGTCCCGGTGCCGAGGTCGCCGACGGGCTCACCAGGACGTCGCCGTACTCCGGCGGGCTGATCGTGGTGCGCAGGAAGTCCTTGCCGCCGTAGGAGGTCGACCGGGCGAACTCGACGAACTGCTGTCCCGCCCGTGCTCCGGGCCGGTCGAGGACGAGACCGGCCGGCTTGCCCCGCCGGGCGTCCACGGTGATCGACTTCCGCGCGTCGAGGAGCACGTCCGGCTCGACGGCGACGGCCACCCGGCCGTCCGCGGTGAACACCTGCGACTCGAAGTAGTAGTGCCCCTTGGGCACCCGGACCGTCAGCGACCCGGACGGGTCGTGGGGCACCAGCGCCTCCGGCTCGTCCAGGTCGACCAGCCGGAACGCGTAGTCGGGCGTGGGCAGGCCGTCGGTGCCCAGGACGGTGACCGCGAGGTCGTAGCTCTCCTCCTCGCGCGTGACGGTGACGGGTGTGCGGATCTCCCCCGCGGTCACCACACCGCGGTAGATCCCGTCGATCGTGCCGATCCTGGTGTTCGTGGTGACCGTGGCCCGGGCGGTCGCGCCGGGAGCGATCGTCAGGACCGCCGGGGCGACGGTGACCACCCCGGCGGGAGCGGGCTTCCCGGCGGGGTCCCGCACGTCCGCGGCGAGGTCCAGGGTCACGGGTGCGGTACCGGAGTTCCGGTAGGTCACCGCGACCGGGGTCGGCTCGTCGTCGGTGTGCGGCCACCGCACGACACCGTTGTTGATGCTCCCCACCGACGCGTGCACCGTCGCCGTCACCGCTTTCGCGACGTCGACCCGGCCCGCGCCCTGCTCGAACACGGTCAGCGCGGGGTTCGGCTTCGCGCTGCCCATCAGCGCCGCCTTGAGCTGCGGCGCGGTCCAGCCCGGGTGCTGCCCGGCGAGGATCGCGGCGGCGCCGGTGACGTGCGGGGTGGCCATGGACGTCCCGTCGAGCGCGACGTGGTCCTCGCCGACCGGCGGGAACAGGCGGCTGATCGTGCTGTCCCGCGCCAGCGCCGCGACGATCGCCACGCCGGGAGCGGTGATGTCCGGCTTGACGGCGTTGTCGC
The DNA here is from genome assembly GCF_042725365.1 of Lentzea sp. NPDC060358. Taxonomy (NCBI): domain Bacteria; kingdom Bacillati; phylum Actinomycetota; class Actinomycetes; order Pseudonocardiales; family Pseudonocardiaceae; genus Lentzea; species Lentzea sp. NPDC060358. The sequence continues at coordinate 4,383 of NZ_JBHXCW010000242.1, forward strand.
GCAACCGGGGTCCGCGGCTCGAGAACCCGGCCAGCGCGTCGGAGTGGTCGACCGCGCCGACGGTGAGCGCGGCATCGGCGGCGGCCGGTGAACCGGGTGCGCGCCCGCTGTTGCCGGAGGCGATCACGAACAGCGCGCCCGTCTCGGCGGTGAGCCGGTCGACCGCCTGGGACAGCGGGTCGGTGCCGTCGCTGGGAGCGTCGCTGCCCAGGCTCATGTTGACCACCCGCGCGCCGCTCGCCGCGGCCCACTCCATCCCGGCGATGATCCCGGACTCGGTGCCGCTGCCGGAGTCGTCGAGCACCTTGCCGACGAGCAGGCGCGCGTCCGGCGCGACACCCCGGTAGCTGGTGTGGTTGCCCGTCACGATCGACGCGACGTGCGTGCCGTGGCCGTGCTTGTCCGCGGTTCCGAAGGCGCTGCCGGTGAAGTCCTTCGCCCCGGCGACCGCGTCGGCGAGGTCGGGGTGCGCCGGGTCGATCCCGGTGTCGAGCACCGCGACCGTGGTGTTCCCGCCGGTGAGACCCGCCTGCCAGGCCGCCGGCGCCCCGATCTGCGCAACGCTCCTGTCGAGCACCGCGTGCACGGGTCCGTCGAGCCAGATCCGGCCGGCGGCGCGGGCGTTCCAGAACGCCGTGCCCTTGGCGGCGACCACGGCCGAGCCGCCGATGCTCGGCAGGTCGCGCACCCGGCGGGCGCCGGCCGCACCGGCCTCGGTGACGATCAGCGGGAGGTCGGTCCGCTCGGCGTCGCCGTACCCGCCGTCGAGCAGCCGGGTGACGTTGAACAACCGAGGGTCGAGCCGCCCGGACCGCAGCGGGCCGAGCGCGTCGAACGGGGTGACGGTGACGTCGCCGTTCACGTCCGTCCGGGTGAGGAAGCCGATCTTCTCCCTCCCCTGCCCCGCACGGACTTCCGCGTGCCCGGACCCGGTGAGCTCGACCCGGTCGCCGGTGACGAGGGTGATCGTCCGCGCAGGACCGCCCGGCACCGGTGGTGCGACCGGAGCCGCGCCCGCCTGCGCCACCGGCACGACCAGACCCGCCGCCGCCACCACGGCGACCGCGACGGACCGTCTCCACCTGCCGCTCATACGCCCTCCAGTGATCTCCGGCGCCCACCCGCTAGATCTACTGGCTCGGAGACCGCTTTCCACCCGTTGCCAGTTGCCAGTATTGGTCTATACCTATTCAGGCGCGAACTCCGTCCCGATGCGCTAGAACTCGTTCATGGGTTCGAGTCCCGCAGGCGCCGAGTCGTTGCCCCACTTGGTCGAACGGGACGCCGAGACAGCCGTGCTGCGCGCCGCCGTCGAGGCCGTGGCGCGCGGACGGGGCGGTGTGGTCGTCGTCGACGCGGGCGCGGGCATGGGCAAGACCGCGCTGGTGCGCCGGACTCGCGCCCTGGCGGTGGACGCCGGAACCCCCGTGCTGTCGGCCCGGGGCGCCGAGCTGGAGCGCGACTTCGCGTTCGGCCTGGTCCGCCAGCTGTTCGAGACCACGCTGCCCGCCGACGCCGAAGGGCGGCGGGCGTTGTTCACCGGGGCCGTCGCGGCGGCCGAGCCGATCTTCGACCTCGGCGACGGCGAGACCGGGTCGCTGTTCGGCGTCTTCAACGGGTTGTACTGGTTGCTGGTGTCGCTCACCGGGAGCGGGCCGCTCGTGCTGGTCGTCGACGACGCCCAGTGGGCCGACCCGTCGTCCATGCGGTTCCTCGGTTTCCTCGCCCGGCGGCTCGACTCCGTGCCGGTGCTGCTGGTGCTCGCGACCCGCGGCGGGGAGCACGACGACGGCGGGTTGCTCGACGACGTGCTCGCCGCCGAGGACTGCGCGCACCTGCGGTTGCGCGGGCTCAGCGCGGCCGGGGTGGCGAAGCTGGTCGCCGGGGCGGTGAGCGGCGCCGACGACGCGTTCTACGCGGCCTGCCACGCGACCACGGCCGGGAACCCGTTGTTCGTCAGGGAGTTGGTGCGGGTCCTGGCCGAGAGCGGCGGCGCCGGTGACTCCGCCGCGGTGGTGACCTCCGCCGGCCCGGACGCGGTGAGGGGGCACGTCGAGGCCCGGTTGCGGCGGCTGCCGGACGAGGTGCGGCGGGTCGCCAGGGCCGTCGCGGTGCTGGGCGACGACACGGCGCTGGCACTCGTCGCCGACCAGGCCGGAGTCGGCGTGGCCGTGGCCGCGGACGCCGCGGAACGCCTGGTGCGGCACGGTTTGCTCACCACCGCCGATCCCCCGGCGTTCGCGCACGTGGTGCTGCGCGACGTCGTGCACGCGCTGGTCCCGCTGGCGGAACGCGGTGCGGGCCACGACCGCGCGGCCAGGGTGCTGGCCGAGTCGGGCGCACCGGTCGCGCGGGTCGCCTCGCACGTGCTGCGGACGGTGCCCGCCGGGCGGCGCGACCGGGTCAAGGTGCTCGTGGCCGCCGCGGCCCAGGCCTGGCAGCGCGGATCACCGCAGGACGCGGCCACCTACCTCGCCCGGGCCCGGCAGGAACCGCCGGAACCCCGGCTGCGTTCGGAGGTCAGCCGCCTGCTGGGCAACTGCGAGGTGCACCGGCTCGCGGTCGCGGAGGCGGACGTCCACCTGCGCGAGGCGCTGGCGCTGGCCGGCACCCCGGAGCAGAGCGCGCGGTGCGCCTACAGCCTGGCGCGGTTCCGCAACGCGTGCGGGGAGATCCCGGCGGCGCTGGAGCTGCTGCTGCAGGCCGCGCGGGTGCTGCCGCCGGACTCGCCCGCCCCGCTCGTGCGCGACCTGGTCTCCGAACTGCTCGGCGTGGCCCGTTCGGACCTCTTCGCGCGCGAGGAGTTCCTCGCCCGGCTGGAGGCGTTCCGCACGACGGCCGACGGCGCCGATCCCGTGCTGGCGGCGCACCTCTCGCTCGAGGAGGTGGTCACCGGCGGGACCGCCGCCGACGCGGTCGCCCTGGCCAGGACCGCGCTCGACGGCAACCGCCTCACGCCGGAGCGGTCGGCGCTGTGGTCCGCGGTGAGCACACTGCTCGTGGCGGACCGGCTGGTCGAGGCGGAGCAGCGCGGCCAGCGGGCGCTGCGCAACGCGCTGGAACGCGGGCAGCTGTTCGCGGTGGGCGTCGTGCACGGCTTCCTGGCGCGGATCTCCTTGCTGCGCGGGAACCTTCGGGCGGCGGAGGAACACGTCGAGCTGGGCACGAGCTCGGTGCCGCGGCCGAACGTGGCGCTGCCCGCGCTCGACGCCACCCGCGTGCACCTGCTCGTCGAACGGGGCCGGCTCGACGAGGCGCGCGCCGTGCTCGGCAACGGGGTCCTCGCCGACGGCGCGCTGCCGCGGACGTCGCTGCACCTGTGGTTGCTGGAGTCACGGATGCGCCTGCACGTGGCGACGGGCGACGACGAGGCGTTGCTGGCGGATGCGGTGGCGTGCGGCGAGTTGTGCGCACGATGGGGCGTCAGCGGGCTGTGGGACGTGCAGTGGCGGCTGCACGCGGCGGCGGCACACCGGCGGGCTGGGCGCCACGAGGAGGCGGCGGCGCTGGTGGCGGAGCAACTGCGCCTGGCACGGGCGTTCGGCGTGCCGCGGCACGTGGCGACGGCGCTGCGGGCGGGCGCGGGCGGCGACGCGGGAGTGCTGGCGGAGGCGGTGCGCCTGCTGCGCGGCGGCCCGGCGCGGCTGGAGCTGGCCGGGGCGCTGGCCGACCTGGGCGAGGCGCAGCAGGACGGCGGCGACCGCGCGCAAGCCCGTGCCACCACGAGGGAGGCGGCCGAGATCGCCGTCGAGTGCGGTGCGGAGGCGCTGGCCGAACGCCTGCGGGCGGGCCTGGCCGTCGGCGGCGGGCGACCACCGCGCATCACGGTGACCGGGGTGGCCGCGCTGACGCCGTCGGAGCTGCGGGTGGCGGAGCTGGCCGCGGACGCGCTGACCAACCGGCAGATCGCGGAGAACCTGTTCGTCACGGAGAAGACCGTGGAGACGCACCTGGGCCGGGCCTACCGCAAGCTCGGCGTGCGGTCGCGCACCCAGCTCGCGGTGCGGATGTCCGCGCGCTGACCGTCCCGGCACGCGACAGGGCGGGGCCGACCGGAGTCGACCCCGCCCCTGTGATCACCTCGTGGTCACGCCTTCACGTGGGTCCAGGCGTCGCCGCCGTCGCCCGCGGGACCGGAGTGGCCACCGACCGTCGTGCTGTGGTTGGACGCGTTGCCGGTCGGACCCGTCGCACCGGTGTCACCGGAGTTGCCCGAGGTGACCTCGGTCCAGGACCGGGTGCCGTGGTTCTTCCAGTCGTGCTTCCAGCCGGAGTGCTTCCAGCCGTGGTTGTTCCAGCCGTGGCACTTGTCGCCGCGGTGGCCGTCCCACTTCTGGTTCTTGTGCTCGGTCTTCACGACCGCGGTGTTGCCACCGGTGGCGCCGGAGTTCCCGGAGTTGCCCGAGTTGCCCGAGTTGCCGGACGTGGCGTTGTTCGAGCTGGTGGCGTTGCCGCCGTTGCCCGAGTTGCCGCCGTTGCCCGCGGTGGCCTCGGTGGAGCCGTTGTTGCTCTTGCCCCACTTGCCGTGGTTCCAGGACTTCTTGCCCTGCTCGGTCACGGCCCAGGCGTTGCCGCCGTCGCCGGCCGGGCCGGAGTTGCCGCCCTGCGTCCAGCTGTGGTTCCACGCGTCACCGGTCGAGCCGGTGGCACCCGTGTCGCCCGAGTTGCCGGACGTGACCTTGGTCCAGGACTGGGTGGTGTTCCAGGACTTCTCGCCCCAGCCCCAGCCGTGGCCCTGCTCCGAACCGATGGTGCGCACGACGGCCTTGTTGCCGCCGGTGTCACCGGAGTTCCCGGAGTTGCCCGAGTTGCCGGACGTGGCGTTGTTCGAGCTGGTGGCGTTGCCGCCGTTGCCCGAGTTGCCGCCGTTGCCGGCAGTGGCCTCGGTGGAGCCGTTGTTGCTCTTGCCCCACTTGTCGTGGTGGCCCCACTTCTGGTCCTGGCTCACGGCCTTCGCGTCGCCGCCGTCACCGGCGGAACCCGAGTTGCCGCCCACGGTGGTGCTGTGGTTGGACGCGTCACCGGTCGAGCCGGTGGCACCCGTGTTCCCGGAGTTGCCCGAGCTGACGCTGGTGTGGCACTCCGCGAGAACGCAGACGCCGTAGGCGCTGTTGCCGCCCGTGGCACCGGAGTTCCCCGAGTTGCCGGAGTTGCCCGACCGCGCGGTGTTCGAGCTCGTGGCGTTGCCGCCGTTGCCCGAGTTGCCGCCGTTGCCCGCGGTCGCGCTCGCGTTCTGGGAACGACCCGCGGCGGTGGCGTCGCCACCGTTGCCCGCGGCACCGGAGTTGCCGCCCACGGTGTTGCTGTGGTTGGACGCGTCACCGGTGGAGCCGGTCGCACCCGTGTTCCCGGAGTTGCCCGAGCTCACGGAGGTGTGGCACTCGGCCAGGACGCAGACGCCGTACGCGGTGTTGCCACCGGTGGCGCCGGAGTTCCCGGAGTTGCCCGAGTTGCCGGACGTGGCGTTGTTCGAGCTGGTGGTGTTGCCGCCGTTGCCCGAGTTGCCGCCGTTGCCGGCGTTCACGACCGAGTGCACGACGTTGCCGACGTCGCCCAGGAGACCGTTGCCCCCGGTGTCGGCGCTCGCCATCGCAGTTCCGCACAGGAGGAATCCCCCTGAGAACGCCGCGGCCACCAGGCCGCGCTTCACGTAGTTGTGCATTGTCGAACCTTTCCTGTCAAACAAGCTGGGTGATCTGTCGGCTTGGTTGGCAGGTCGGATCAACTGGGATGATTTCGTCCGTAGTAATAGCACCACGAACCGTGGACCTGGTGGTCCCCGCCGACCACACGTGAATCGTCGTTCGCGTTGTCCCGCGCTGCTGCGGGGAGGTCCGAGAACGCGAGACCCGTGGACCCGGCGGAGGACGCCGAACCCGTCGTACCGGGCAGAGCGAACGGCATGTCGGGTGACGGCGGAGAAGGCGCCTCGATCGGTGGCGCCACGTCAGGTGCGGGAACCTGCTGCCGCGGTCGCGGCACCTCGGCCGCGGGACCGGACGGCGGCGCCGTGCGGTGCTCCGGCACGAGGACCGGGGCGAGCGGCAGCGGCGGGACGACCGGAGCGGCCGGAGCGGCAACCGGGGGTGGCGTCACCTCCGCCGCAGCGGGAGGCGGTGTCACCAGCGGCTGTGCGATCCGCGGTACCAGCGGCACGTCCGCCACCGCGTTCACCACGGGGGTGAGCAGCGGCGAGGTCACCGGCTGGAGGGGCTCCAGCACCGGACCCAGGACACCGGTGGCCGTGTCGGTCACCGGAGCGAGCGGTGCCAGCAGCGGCCCGGTCACGGGCGCGACGGCCTTCAGCACCGGCGTCACCACCGGGTCGGCCACCGCCGTGGCGGCGCGCGTCACCGGGGCGAGCCGGTCGGTCACCGGAGCGACGGCGTTCGTCACCGGGGCGACGGCGTTCGTCACCGGAGCGACGGCGTTCGTCACCGGGGCGAGCCGATCGGTCACCGGGGCGACGACGTTCGTCACCGGAGCGACGAGGCCGGTCACGCCGCCCAGCAAGCCGTGCTGGTCACTGTCGTCAGCACTCGCGACTCCCGCGGAGAGCAGGCCGAACCCGATGAGGAACCCGGCGACCCCGAGGGAGCGGCGCAGTGCCGTGGAGCATGTCAACTTCATGCAATCACCCCCTCTCACCGAATCAGCACCTGTCTGTGCCCAGTATTCGAGTCACCCGGAAGAGTGGATTGCCGAAAAATGGAGAATTTCTGTTCCCGCAGCTCACGACGGCAAAAAAGTTTGAAACACATTTTTACGACTACTTTGAGGGACAGAATTGAGCCCAAATCGTCGACGCAGCGTGGTCACGAACACGAAAAAAACTCCGGGAACCGTGTGGTGCACGGTTCCCGGAGTTCGCGGTGCTGCTGCC
>NZ_JBHXCW010000243.1:0-11235 GCF_042725365.1 Lentzea sp. NPDC060358
GGCGGTTTGACACCCCTGACCTGGTGTGGCTCGCTCTGGCCCGGTTCGTGGCGGGACCCACCCCACCCGAACCGCACCACGAACGCAACAGCAAGCCGCCCAACACAAACAGGCGTGCCATCAACCCGCCGAGGGCGCTGGGGGGTCTTTGATCAGCTGGCGGGGTCCGGGGCAGAGCCCCGAGCACGAAACAGGAACCCGCCCGCAAAACCCAACCCCGCACACCCCCGAAAGGACAGCGCCTATCCGCGCCTACCCGCGAACGGTATCGATCACCAAAGCAGACCGCTCCACCACACCGTCAGCAACCGAATAAGCCCCGTCCAACGCCAGCAAAGCACCCTCCACCGCATCCGGGGTGTCGGTGCGCAGCTCGAGCAACGGCTGCCCGGCCTCAACCACATCCCCAGGCTTGGCCAAACAGAGCACCCCAGCACCAGCCTGCACCGGGTCCTCCTTGCGCGCCCGCCCGGCACCGAGCCGCCACGCCGCGACACCCACGCCGTAAGCGTCCAAAGTGGACAGCACTCCGGACGCGGGCGCGGTGACCACGTGGCGATGCGTGCCAACGGGAAGCGGCGCCTCGGGATCGCCGCCCTGCGCCCGGATCATCCGCGCCCACACCTCGTAGGCCTCACCGGACGCCAGCACGGCAGCGGGATCGGCCGAAATGCCGGCCAGCGACAGCATCTCCGACGCGAGCGCCACGGTCAGCTCCACGACGTCGGCGGGTCCGCCACCGCGCAGCACGTCGACGGACTCGGCCACCTCGACCGCGTTGCCGACGGCACGGCCCAGCGGCACCGACATGTCCGTCAGCAGGGCCGAGATCCGCACGCCGTGCTCGACGCCGATGGCCACCAGCGCCTCGGCCAGCGCCCGCGCGGAGGTCAGGTCCTTCATGAACGCACCGGACCCGACCTTCACGTCGAGCACCAGCGACTCGGCGCCCTCCGCGATCTTCTTCGACATGATCGAGGACGCGATCAGCGGGATCGCCTCGACCGTGCCGGTGACGTCGCGCAGCGCATAGAGCTTGCGGTCGGCGGGAGCAAGTCCTTCGGTGGCAGCACACACGACCGCGCCAACCGAGGACAGCTGCGCAAGGATCTCCGAAGTGGACAGTGCGGCCCGCCACCCCGGGATCGACTCCAGTTTGTCCAGAGTCCCACCGGTGTGGCCGAGTCCACGCCCCGACAACTGCGGCACCGCAGCACCGCAGGCGGCGACGAGCGGTGCCAGCGGCAACGTGATCTTGTCGCCGACCCCGCCGGTCGAGTGCTTGTCCACGGTCGGGCGGTCGACGTGCAACGACAACCGCTCGCCCGACGAGATCATCGCCTGCGTCCAGCGGGCGGTCTCCGCAGCGGACATCCCGTTGAAGAAGATCGCCATGGCCAGCGCGGACATCTGCTCGTCCGCGACCGCTCCGCGCGTGTAGGCGTCGATCACCCAGTCGATCTGGGCGTCCGACAACGTCTGCCCGTCGCGCTTGGCGCGGATGACGTCGACAGCGGAAAAGCTCATGGCAGGTCCTCCGGTCCGAACGCGTCCGGCAGCACCGCGGACATCGGCAGCACGCCGGACGGTGTGTCCACCAGGCAGTCCCGCCCGCCGAGCTCGTAGAGCACCTGGCGGCACCGGCCGCAGGGCATCAGCAGCTCACCGGCACCGGACCGGCACGCCACCGCGACGAACCGGCCCCCGCCCGTGAGCTGCAGCTGGCCGGCCATCGTGCACTCGGCGCACAGCCCGACGCCGTAGGAGGCGTTCTCGACGTTGCACCCGGTCACGATGCGGCCGTCGTCGCACAACGCCGCGGATCCGACCTGCAGCCCCGAGTACGGGCAGTGGGCGAGCGAAGCCGCCTCCACCGCCCGTGCCCGGAGCAGGTCCCAGTCGACCTCAGCCACGGCGGTAGACCAGTCCGTCGGCGGCGGGCATCCGCAACCGCTGGGACGCCACCGCCAAGACCGCCAGCGTCACCATGTGCGGCGTGTACGAGACGAACTCGCCGGGGATCTCGTCGAGGCTGATGTAGAGCAGGTACATCAGCACGGCGACGACGATCGCGGCCGCGGCCGAGAACCACTTGCGGCGGAACAGCTGCCACACCACGATCACGCCGAGCAGGATCACCACGCCGTAGACGAGGCCCAGCACCGTCTCGCCGCCCGAGCGCAGCTGCAGGCCGTCGGCGTAGCCGAACAGCGCCGCACCACCGAGCAGGCCACCCGGCCGCCAGTTGCCGAAGATCATCGCCGCGAGGCCGATGTAGCCGCGGCCACCGGTCTGGCCCTCGAGGTAGGACAGCTGCCCGGGGTTGAGCACCAGCGCGGCACCGCCCAGGCCGGCGAGACCGCCGGAGACGATCACGGCGACGTACTTGTGGAAGTACACCTTCACGCCGAGCGAGTCCGCGGCGTGCGGGTTCTCGCCGACCGAGCGCAGGCGCAGGCCGAAGCGGGTGCGCCAGAGCAGGTAGTACGACAGCGGCACGAGCAGGATCGTCAGCATCGTCAGCGGCGAGACGCCGGTGACCAGACCGCGCAGGATGCCCGCGACGTCGGAGATGATGACGCGCTGCCCGGCCTCGAGCTCACCGAGCCAGTCCGCGAAGCCCGCCGCCGAGTAGGTGTCGAACGGCGCGACCGGCGGCGACTGCCGCGGGTTGTTCGACAGCGGCAGGAACACCAGCGTCGACAGGTACTTCGTCAGACCGGCGCCGAGCAGGTTGATCGCCACACCGGAGACGATGTGGTTGACGCCGAACGTAACCGTGGCGATCGCGTGCAGCAGACCGCCGAGCGAGCCGAACACGACGGCCGCGACGAGCGCCGCCCACGGGCCCCACTGGTAGCCGGCCCACGCCGCGCCCCAGGTGCCCATGATCATCATGCCCTCGAGGCCGATGTTGACCACGCCCGCGCGTTCCGCCCACAGGCCGCCCAGACCCGCGAGCAGGATCGGCAGCGCGAGCCGCACCGCCGTCTGCGTCGTGCCGGACGACGTGAGCTGCGGGAACCCCGTGAGGTACGAGGTGGTCGACAGCAGCAGGACCGCGCCGGCGACACCGATCATCCCGACGGCCCAGCCCGGCACCTTGCGCTTGCGCGGTGCCGCCGGGACGTGGGGCTTCTCCTCCAGCGTCGAGATCACGCGGCACCTCCAACGGTTCCGAGCTCACGGCCGACGCGACGCTGCTCGGAGGCGAGCTCGAAGCGGCGCACCACCTCGTACGCGACGACGACCGACAGGACGATCGAGCCCTGCATGATGGTGACGATCTCCCTGGGCACGCCGACGTTGTCGAGCGCGAGGCCCGACTTGTCGAGGAACGCCCACAGCAGCGCGCCGAACGCGATGCCGCCGGGGTGGTTGCGGCCGAGCAGCGCGATCGCGATGCCCGAGAAGCCGATGCCCGCGGTGAAGTTCAGGCTGAACGTGTGGTCGCGGCCGAGCAGTTCCGGCAGCGAGATGAGGCCCGCGATGGCGCCCGAGAGCAGCATCGAGACCAGCACCATCTTCTTGGCGTTGACGCCACCGGCGGACGCGGCCGTGGACGACTCGCCCGACGCGCGCAGCTCGAAGCCGAACCGCGTCTTGTTCATCATGACCCAGTAGCCGACGCCGAGGGCGATGGCCACGAAGATGAAGCCGAACATCGTGCCGCCGCCCCCGAAGCTGATGCCGGGCATCCAGCCCGACTCCGGGATCTCGGCGGTGCGGATGTTGTTGCCCCGCAGCTCACCGAAGACGTCGCGGCGGATCAGGTAGGCGGACAGGCCGATCGCCAGCCCGTTCATCATGATCGTCGAGATGACCTCGTTGACGCCGCGGGTCACCTTGAGGATCGCGGGGATCGCGGCCCAGGCGGCACCGGCGAGCGCCGCGACGATGATGATCACCAGCGTGTGGATGCCGGTGGGCAGCGCGATCGAGCCGCCGACCACGGCCGCCACGACGGCGGCGACGCGGTACTGGCCCTCGACACCGATGTTGAACAGGTTCATCTGGAACCCGATCGCGACCGCGAGCGCCGCGATGTAGTAGATGCCCGTCGAGTTGATGATGTCGATGAAGGTCGTGCCCTTGCCGACCTGCGTCACCATCGCGCCGAACGCGCTCAGCGGGTTCGCGCCGGAGATGACGAGCGCCACGCCGCACAGCAGCAGTGAGAAGACGATCGCCAACGCGGGCGGCAGGAGTTTGCCGCGCAGGTGTCCCATCAGTGTTCGCCTTCCTCGACCGCGGCGGTTTCGTGCACCGCGGCACTGGTGCTGCCCGCACCCGTCATCGCGCTGCCGAGGTCCTCGGGCGTGACGGTGTTCGGGTCGGCGTCGGCCACCAGGCGGCCGCGCAGCATGACCTTGATCGTGTCGGAGAGACCGATCAGCTCGTCCAAGTCGGCGGAGATCAGCAGGACCGCGAGACCGGCGGCGCGGGCGCGCTTGATCTCGTCCCAGATCAGCGCCTGCGCACCGACGTCGACACCGCGGGTGGGGTGCGACGCGATCAGCAGCACGGGGTCGCCGGACAGTTCGCGGCCGACGACGAGCTTCTGCTGGTTGCCACCGGACAACGCCGCCGCGGGGACGTCGATGCCGGGCGTGCGGACGTCGAAGTCCGCGACGATCCGCTCGGTGTCCTGCTTCGCGCCGTCGGTGTCGAGCCACATGCCCCTGGCGGTCGGCTTGCGGGTCTGGTAACCGAGGATCCGGTTGTACCAGAGGGGTTGCGTGAGGAGCAGGCCGTGGCGGTGGCGGTCCTCCGGCACGTAGCCGATGCCCGCCTCGCGCCGGGCGAGCGTGCCGAGCTTCGAGAGGTCCTTGTCCAGCAACGTGATCGTGCCGCTGCCGGCCTTGCGCATGCCCATGACCGTCTCGACGAGCTCGGTCTGGCCGTTGCCCTCGACGCCCGCGATGCCGACGACCTCGCCGGACCGCACGACCAGGTCGACGTCGTCGAGGATCGGGCGCGCGCCGTCGGGCGTCATCAGCTTGAGCCCCTTGACGTCCAGCACCACCTTGTCGGTGACGGTGGACTCGCGGGTCTCCGGGCTCGGGAGCTCGCTGCCGACCATCATCTCGGCGAGCTGGCGCGACGACACCGTCTTCGGGTCCGCGCTGCCCACGGTCGTGCCGCGGCGGATCACCGTGACGGAGTCCGCGATCGCGCGGACCTCGTCGAGCTTGTGCGAGATGAAGAGGAACGTGTAGCCCTGCTCCTGCATGCCGCGCACGGTCTCGAAGAGCTCGTTGACCTCCTGCGGCACGAGCACGGCGGTGGGCTCGTCGAGGATGATCACCTTGGCGCCGCGGTAGAGCACCTTGAGGATCTCGACGCGCTGCCGGTCGGCGACGCCCAGCTGCTCGACGAGCACGCCGGGGTCGACGTTCAGCCCGGTCCTGCCGGAGAGCTCGATGATGCGCTTGCGGGCCTTCTGGCCGATGCCGTGCAGGGCTTCGGCACCCAGGACGACGTTCTCCTGGACGGTGAGGTTGTCGGCCAGCATGAAGTGCTGGTGCACCATGCCGATGCCGGCCTTGATGGCGTCGGACGGCGTGCGGAACCGCACCTGCTCGCCGTTCACCTCGATGGTGCCCTCGTCCGGCGGCTGCATGCCGTAGAGGATCTTCATCAGGGTGGACTTGCCCGCGCCGTTCTCGCCGCAGAGCGCGTGCACCTCGCCACGGCGGACGGTCAGGTGGACGTCGCTGTTGGCGACCACACCGGGGAATCGCTTGGTGATGCCGGTGAGCACCACCGCGGGGGGACCGTCCGTCTGGACGGACGTGGAACTGCTCATCGTCGAGTTGCTCCTCCTACCACGCACCAGGCCCTGCGAGGCATGTCCTCACAGGGCCCGGTGGTGTTCAGCTTTCGGACTACGGCTTGTCCTTGACCTGGATCTTGCCCTCGATGATCTGGGCCTTGTAGCCCTCGAGGATGCCCTGCAGCTTCGCGTCGATCTTGCCACCCGAGGTGGCGTAGCCGACACCGTTCACCTTGAGGTCGAAGACCTTCGGCAGCGACGCGACGTCGTTCTTCGCGACGGCCTTGATGAAGTCGTAGACCGCGACGTCGACGCGCTTGAGCATGGACGACACGATGACGTCCTTGGTGTCGGCGACGGTCGCCTGGTTGTACTGGTCGGAGTCGACGCCGATCGCCAGCACGCCACCCTGCTTGGCGGCGGAGAAGATGCCCTTGCCGGACGCGCCCGCGGCCTGGTAGATCACGTCGGCGCCCTTGTCGATCTGGCCCTTCGCGGCCTCCTGGCCCTTCGGCGCGTCCTGGAAGCCCGTGAAGTCACCGGCCGGGGTGATGTACTTCGACTCGACCTGGATCTTCGGCGCGGCGGCCTTGGCACCCTGGACGTAGCCGGCCTCGAACTTCTGGATCAGCGGGATCTCCACACCGCCGACGAAGCCCACGTGGCACTTCTTGCTCTGGTACGCGGCGATGACACCGGCGAGGAAGGAGCCCTCCTGCTCGGCGAACAGCAGCGGGGTCACGTTGGTCGCGCCCTCGACGGAACCGTCGACCAGGCCGAACTTGACCTGCGGGAACTCCGCGGCGACGAGCTTCATCGACTCGGCGTAGGCGAAGCCGACACCGATGATCGGGCTGAAGCCCTCCTGCGCGAGCTGGCGGAGGCGGGTCTGCTTGGCGGACTCGTCCTCGTTCGGCGCGGCGGACAGCTCGCGGGTGTTCTCCTTCTTCACCCCGAAGTCCGTCAGCGCCTTGTCGAGCCCGGCGGCGGCGGAGTCGTTGAACGACGCGTCGCCACGGCCACCGATGTCGTAGGCCAGGCCGACCTTCAGCGCACTCGCGTCGACCTTGTCGCTGTTGGCGGCGCTGGTGCTCGACGTGGCGGGCGCGGTAGGAGCCTCGGCGAACTCGCAAGCGGCGCCAGTGCCGGTGTTCGAGTTGTTGCTACCGCCACCCGAGTCCTTCGCGCAGGCGGCCATAGTCATCACGCTGGTCAACGCGATCGCGGCGACCGCGACACCACGCATACGACGACGCACGGCTCGTCTCCTCCCTGAGGTTCCTCCCCAACGGCGTTGTTGGGTTCTAGACGGCGCACCGTACCTCTTAGTAACCAACCCCGTTGCGGCCAGCACCTACATAGACCCCTATCGGTTACGCATTCGACGCATTGGCCGCACGAGTCGTGATCACTCGTGTTCGGCGCGTGGCGAAAAGTCCTCTTCGCTCGCTTCCTCGTCGTGATCGTCGTCCATTCGGCCCAGTTCCGCGCGGCGAGCCCAGCGCTCCAGCGCCGACGACATCCCCGCGACCGGACCGCCGCCCGGCGGTTCCTTCCCCATGGCGCCAGGATCGGGCGGGGTGCTGCCGCGCCGCTGACGCCGGAATGTCACACCCCTGACCTGCGGTTCGACCGTGGACGAAATTTCTTCGCGATTTCGGTGAACCGGTGGCGGGGCCGCGCTCGTGTACCGGGGTGGCAAGTGCCCTTGCCGACGACGGCGGCCCGGACCAAGGCGGAGGTCCCGGGCCGCCGTCCTGCCACTGCGGCACCCGCGCGCGGAATGTGGCCTGGACCGCATTTCCGAATCGATCAAGACCGCTTGGTGGATCGACAGCGTGTCTCATCGATCACAGAGCGGGTGCGCCTGCTGTGTCCGTTCCAACCGGCGGGACTACGCTTTTCCGGTCATGGTCGGAATGAACCGTTTCGCCGACCACCACCACTGACGTTGGAGGCCGCGGCGCATGACCAGCGCAGGCGCACCCGAGCGCACCACCACCCGAGGGGGTGGGACGCTCTACCGCGGTGATCTGGGCATGTGGTCCTGGGTCGCCCACCGGATCACCGGTGTCCTCACGTTCTTCTTCCTCTTCACCCACGTGCTCGACACCGCCCTCGTGCGGGTGTCGCCGAACGCGTACGACGCGGTGATCGAGACCTACAAGAACCCGATCGTCAACCTCTTCGAGGTCGGCCTCGTCGGCGCGGTGCTCTACCACGCGCTCAACGGCATCCGGGTCATGCTGGTCGACTTCTGGGAGAAGGGCGCCAAGTACCAGCGGGTCATGCTGTGGACCGTGCTGGCCGTCTGGGTGGTCGTGATGATCCCCGGCTTCTACTTCATGATGGAACGCACGATCTCCGACCTGGTTGGGGGTCACTGAGCCATGTCCCTCGCACTCGACAAGCCCCGTTCGCCCCGCCGCCCCGCGGCCCGCCGCGGCAACGGCGAGCTCTACAGCTGGCTGTTCATGCGCCTCTCGGGCCTGCTGCTCGTGGTCCTGGTCCTGGGCCACCTGTTCATCATGAACATCCTGGACGGCGGCGTCCACAAGATCAACTTCGCCTTCGTCGCCGGCCGCTGGTCGTCCCCGTTCTGGCAGTTCTGGGACCTCGCGATGCTCTGGCTCGCGCAGCTGCACGGCGGCAACGGCGTGCGCACCGTCATCAACGACTACGCGCGCAAGGACTCCACCCGGTTCTGGTTGAAGATGCTGCTCTACGTGTCGATGGTGCTCATCGTCTCGCTCGGCACCTTCGTGATCTTCACCTTCGACCCGAACATCTCGAACTGACCCGCGCGGGGAGCCCACCACAATGCAGTTCCACAAGTACGACGTAGTCATCATCGGCGCTGGTGGTGCCGGAATGCGCGCGGCGATCGAGTCCGGCCAGCGCGCCCGCACCGCGGTGCTCACGAAGCTCTACCCCACGCGTTCGCACACCGGCGCGGCCCAGGGCGGCATGTGCGCCGCCCTCGCCAACGTCGAGGAGGACAACTGGGAGTGGCACACCTTCGACACGATCAAGGGCGGCGACTACCTGGTCGACCAGGACGCCGCCGAGATCATGGCGAAGGAGGCCATCGACGCGGTCCTCGACCTCGAGAAGATGGGCCTGCCGTTCAACCGCACGCCCGAGGGCAAGATCGACCAGCGCCGGTTCGGCGGCCACACGCGCAACCACGGTGAAGCCGCCGTGCGCCGCGCCTGCTACGCCGCGGACCGCACCGGTCACATGATCCTGCAGACGCTCTACCAGAACTGCGTCAAGCACGGCATCGAGTTCTTCAACGAGTTCTACGTGCTCGACATCTGCCTGACCGAGACGGAGAACGGCCCGGTCTGCACCGGCGCCGTCGCCTACGAGCTCGCGACCGGCGAGATCCACGTCTTCCAGGCCAAGTCCGTCGTGTTCGCGACCGGTGGCTTCGGCAAGGTCTTCAAGACCACGTCGAACGCCCACACGCTGACCGGCGACGGCATGGGCATCGTCTTCCGCAAGGGCCTGCCCCTGGAGGACATGGAGTTCTACCAGTTCCACCCGACCGGCCTGGCCGGTCTCGGCATCCTGCTGACCGAGGGCGCCCGCGGCGAGGGCGCGATCCTGCGCAACGCCTCCGGCGAGCGGTTCATGGAGCGCTACGCCCCGACCATCAAGGACCTGGCGCCGCGCGACATCGTGGCCCGGTCGATGGCGCTGGAGGTCCTCGAGGGCCGCGGCGCCGGTCCGAACAAGGACTACGTGCTGCTGGACTGCACGCACCTCGGTGCCGAGGTCCTCGAGACGAAGCTCCCGGACATCACCGAGTTCGCCCGCACCTACCTCGCGGTCGACCCGGTCGTCGAACCCGTCCCGGTCTACCCGACCGCGCACTACGCGATGGGCGGCATCCCGACGAACATCCACGGCGAGGTGCTGCGGGACAACGACAACGTCGTGCCCGGCCTCTACGCCGCCGGCGAGTGCGCCTGCGTGTCCGTGCACGGCGCGAACCGCCTGGGCACGAACTCGCTGCTGGACATCAACGTCTTCGGCCGCCGCGCCGGCATCGCCGCCGCGGAGTACGCGAACTCCCGCGAGTCGCACGTCGACCTGCCGGAGAACCCGGCCGCGGTCGTCGAGGCCCAGGTCGCCCTGGCGCTGTCGGAGCACGGCCAGGAGCGCGTGGCGGACATCCGCACCGAGCTGCAGGCCACGATGGACGCCAACGCGTCCGTCTACCGCACCGAGGACACGCTGAAGACGGCCCTGCACGACGTGCAGGCGCTGAAGGAGCGCTACGCCCACATCTCCGTGCAGGACAAGGGCAAGCGCTTCAACACGGACCTGCTGGAGGCCGTCGAGCTCGGCTTCCTGCTGGAGCTGGCCGAAGTGCTCGTGCACGGCGCACTCGCGCGCAAGGAGTCCCGCGGCGGCCACGCCCGCGAGGACTACCCGAACCGCGACGACACGAACTTCATGCGCCACAGCATGTTCTACAAGCAGGGCGACGACCTCTCGGCGGACATCCGCCTCGACTACAAGCCCGTGACCTTTACCCGGTACAAGCCGATGGAGCGCAAGTACTGATGACCGCCACCGCTGAAACCACTGCTGGCTCGCGCGGCTCCCAGCCGCCGGTTCCGGACGGCGCTGTCACGGTCACCGTCAAGATCCGCCGGTTCAACCCGGAGGTCGACGACGAACCGCGCTGGGACTCGTTCGACATCCCGGCGCTGCCGTCGGACCGCGTGCTCAACCTCCTCCACCACATCAAGTGGTACGTGGACGGCACGCTGACGTTCCGCCGCTCCTGCGCGCACGGCATCTGCGGTTCCGACGCCATGCGCATCAACGGCGTGAACCGCCTGGCCTGCAAGGTCCTGCTGAAGGACCTGCTGCAGAAGGGCGACAAGCAGACCACGATCACCATCGAGCCCATCAAGGGCCTGCCGGTGCACAAGGACCTGCTGGTCGACATGGAGCCCTTCTTCGAGGCCTTCCGCGCCGTCAAGCCGTACCTCGTGACCTACGGCAACGAGCCGACGCGCGAGCGCATCCAGTCCGTCGCCGACCGCGAGCGGTTCGACGACACGACGAAGTGCATCCTGTGCGCCTGCTGCACCACCTCCTGCCCGGTCTACTGGACCGAGGGCTCGTACTTCGGCCCGGCGGCGATCGTGAACGCGCACCGGTTCATCTTCGACTCGCGTGACGAGGGCGCCGAGGAGCGGCTCGACATCCTCAACGACATCGACGGCGTGTGGCGCTGCCGCACGACGTTCAACTGCACGGACGCCTGCCCGCGTGGCATCCAGGTCACCAAGGCGATCCAGGAAGTGAAGCGCGCGCTGCTGTTCAAGCGCGTCTGAGGTTTCCCGGGCTCTTCGAAGCGCCGCGTTCCCGCCGGGGGCGCGGCGCTTCGGCGTGTGCGGGCAGATGCACCGTGATCCGGCTACGTCACCTCCACGATC
>NZ_JBHXCW010000244.1:0-11158 GCF_042725365.1 Lentzea sp. NPDC060358
GACATTTCGGGACTGGGCAAATGATTGCACCTGGCGGTACCTGGACGGACCCGCTGGTTCCCAGGGCCGGGCGGGGGATCGCGAGATCGCGTCGGTCGTCCGGTCAACCGCTCGTGCCGAATTCGGCGAAGCCCAATTCGGCACGAGCGATTCGACCGGATGACCGACAAAGGGCGATCTCGCCGCCCTGCGGAGCAGGGCAATTGAACACAGCTTTACCCTTTTCCGGTGACCCTGACTGCACCACCGCGGTTGCTCTTCGTGCACGCCCACCCGGACGACGAGAGTCTCTGGACCGGCGGCACCATCGCGCGCTACGCCGCCGCCGGCGCGCACGTCACCGTCGTCACCTGCACGCTGGGCGAGGAGGGCGAGATCATCCCGCCCGCCCTGGCCCACCTCGCGGCGGACGCGGCCGACCAGCTCGGCGGCTACCGCGTCGGCGAGCTGCGGTCGGCCTGCGCCGCGCTCGGCGTGACGGACCACCGGTTCCTCGGCGGCATCGGCCGGTGGCGCGACTCCGGCATGGTCGACGTGCCGTCCAACGCGAAGCCGCGCGCGTTCGTCCAGGGCGCCGTCGAGGAGCAGACGGCCCAGCTGCTGGAGATCCTGCGCGAGGTCAAGCCGCAGGTCGTCGTGAGCTACGACGCGTTCGGCGGCTACGGCCACCCCGACCACATCCGCGCGCACGAGATCACCATGGCCGCCTGCGCCCAGATCTCCGACGTCGAGCGGGTCTTCTACGCCGTCACGTCCCGCGACGCCACGAACGAGGGCGTCGCGAACCTGGCGAACGTGCCCGAGTCGTTCCGGCTGCCCGAGCCGGGCGAGCTGCCGGTCACGCCGGATGAAGAGATCACAACGGTTGTCGACGTCTCCGAGCACCTGACCGCGAAGCGCCGCGCTTTGCGTGCACACTCGACGCAGGTCAGTGTGTGGGACGGCGGGTACGCGTTGTCGAACGACATCGCCCAGCCCCTGGTCGGCGCCGAGTACTACGTGATCGCGAAGGGCTCCGGCGCCGGAGCCGGGACAGATCTGTTCGGAGGACTGGGTGACCGGTAGCGCGCGAGTACTCCTCCTGCTGCTCCTGTGCGTCGAGGCAGCGGTGCTCGCCGTGCTCGAAACGATGTTCCTGCCCCTGCGCTTCGACGGCACGCTGCTGCCGGAGCTCGGGGACTTCCCCTTCCCGATCATGATCGCGGTGGCCGCCCTCACCACGCCGCTGCTGGTGTCGTGGGCGGCCTCGCTGTCCGAACGCGTGCTCACCGCCGCGTCGCCGCTGATCGTGTGGTTCGGCACGCTGATGGTGTTCGGCTACCTCGAGCCCGGCAGCACGCGGGAGACCGTCGTGCTGCTGCAGGACTGGCGCGGACTGCTGATGTTCGCGGGCGGCATGCTGACCGGCGCGGTCGCCGTGGGCGCGGTGATGGCCCGCAACGCGGCCAACCGCCCCGGCCTCTACGAGACCGCCGGCACCCAGTAGCGGTAGCGGTGGTGCTCGGTGCAGCCGAGCTCCTCGTACAACCGGATCGCCGCCGCGTTGTGCTCGGCGACCTGCAGCACGCACGTCGTGGCACCCTTCTCCAGCCCCCACCCCGCCAGCTGCCCCATGAGGCGCCGGGCGAGGCCCCCGCGGCGGTGCGACGGCCGCACGGCGAGCCGGGCGACGTGCAGGACGTCCTCGACGACGGCACCCCGCACGGCCGCGGTCACGGTCCCGTTCTCGGTCAGGCTCGCGAAGCAGACGTTCCCGCCGCTGCCGAGCACGTGCCGCTGGGCGGCGGTCACCTCGGATCCGGCCGTCATGTCCCACCATCCGGGAAGATCACGACTTTCGGCCACGCCGTCCGCGAACTTCTCCAGCGGGCCGGTCATGACCTGCGACTCCGCCCCGCCGGGGTGGTCGAGGTCGACCCGCCAGCCCGCCGCCCCGATCGCCTGCTCGTGAGCCGAGCCCCTGACCACGTGGGCGGTGGGTTTGATGCCGTGCTCGCGCGCGAACCCCTGCACGGTGATCAACGCCCGAGGAACGGACATGCCCGGATCGCCACAGGTCAGCGTGCTGTTCGCGCGGCCGGTGAAACCGTCTGCAGCGCGCATCAACCAGTCTCCGAGCGGAACTTCTGCCAGAGCGGGCCATGCTCTCGCGCAGAGCGTTTCCAGTTGATCGACGGTGTGCACGCGTCCATCCTGTCCGAGTCGGTCGGGGATTTCCGGGCAGGTGTTGTGACGTGGCACACCGTGCAGCTAAGGCAAGCCTGACCGGGTGATACTCGAACGTGCCGCGTACTCTCCGGCTTGCGCGGTGTGACCAGATGAAGTTGGAGAGCGCAGTGACTTATGTGATCGCCCAGCCGTGCGTGGATCTGCTCGACAAGGCGTGCATCGAAGAGTGCCCCGTCGACTGCATCTACGAAGGCGACCGGATGCTCTACATCCACCCCGACGAGTGCGTGGACTGTGGCGCGTGCGAACCGGTGTGCCCGGTGGAAGCCATCTACTACGAGGACGACGTCCCCGACGAGTGGAAGGACTACACCAAGGCGAACGTCGACTTCTTCAACGAGCTCGGCTCGCCCGGTGGCGCGTCGAAGGTCGGCAAGGTCAGCGCCGACCCGGAGTTCGTGAAGGCGCTCGCACCGCAGGCTGCCGAGGGGCATTGATCATCGAACGCCGAGGTCCGGCCCTGCCGGACTTCCCGTGGGACTCGCTGGCAGACCACGCCGCCAAGGCGCGCACGCACCCCGGTGGCGTGGTCGACCTGTCCGTCGGCACGCCCGTCGACCCGGTCCCCGCGGTGATCCGGTCCGCGCTGGCCTCCGTGGCGGACGTCCCCGGTTACCCGACCACCCACGGCACCCCCGAGCTGCGTGCGGCCTTCGTCGCCGCGGTGGAGCGCCGGTACGGGATCACCGGGCTGTCGCCGCAGGCCGTGCTGCCCACCATCGGCTCCAAGGAGCTCGTGGCGTGGCTGCCGACCCTGCTCGGCGTCGGCCCCGGTGACGTCGTGGCCGTGCCGTCGGTGGCGTACCCGACCTACGAGGTGGGCGCGCTGCTGGCCGGTGCGACCGTCGTGCGCCTCGCCGACGGCGAGTCCCCGCCCGCCGGCACCAAGCTGGTGTGGCTCAACTCGCCGTCGAACCCGACCGGGCGCGTGCTCTCGGCAGCGCAGCTGCGCGACGCCGTCGCCGCGGCCCGCGCGGCAGGCGCCGTCGTGGCGTCCGACGAGTGCTACCTGGCGCTGCCGTGGGACGCCTCACCGGTGTCGGTGCTGCACCCGTCCGTCGTGGACTCCTTCGACGGCGTGCTCGCCGTGCACTCGCTGTCGAAGTCGTCCTCGCTCGCCGGGTACCGGGCCGGGTTCGTCACGGGTGATCCCGAACTGGTCGCGGGTCTGCTGGAACTGCGCAAGCACGCCGGCATGATCGTGCCGCGGCCGGTGCAGGAGGCCATGCGGGCGGCGCTGGAGGACGACGAGCACGTCGCCGAGCAGCGGTCGCGCTACCTCGCCCGCCGCGCGGTGCTCAAGCCCGCGCTGGAGGCGGCCGGGTTCACCGTGTCGCACTCCGAGGCGGGGCTCTACCTGTGGTCGTCGCGCGGGGAGGACGCCTGGGAGACGATCTCCTGGCTGGCCGACCGCGGGATCCTCGCCGCACCCGGCACGTTCTACGGGCCGGAGGGCGAGAAGCACGTGCGGATCGCGCTCACGGCGACCGACGAACGGGTCGCGGCGGCCGCCGAGCGCCTCACGGCTTGAGAGCCGACCAGACCCGGCGGGTGAACTGGTTGGGCGGCACCTCGTCCGTCGTGAGCCGCACGGACGTGCTGATCTCCTCGCCGCTCAGGCCGAGGCCGAGCACGAGGTGCCAGTGCAGGTCCCAGAGGTCGGAGAACGCGTCCAGCTCCACGTCCGCGTCCGCGCTGACGTGGAGCACGGCCGGTTCCGCGACCCGCACGACGCGTTCGACCGCCCGCACGTCCCGCGTGGTGGTGCGGAAGCTGAACTGCAGGTCGACCGTCTCGCTGTCGAGGCCGTAGATCGCGTACGAGTGGCAGCGGTGGTGCGGCAGCGACAGCGGCTGGTTCGTCTCCAGGTAGAGGTCGCCCTCGAACCGCAGCGTCGGCGAGTGCTGGCTGAGCGTGGCGCGGGCGTTGACGAACTCCCAGCCGGGCATGTCGAGCTTGGGCACCAGCAGTTCCAGCACCTCGCCGCGGCGGGCCGAGCGCGTCCGCTCACCGGAACGCCACGGGATCTCCCTGCTGTAGGGCTCCTTCTTCGTGACGAACACGTACGGCGCGTTGTCGGTCTGCAGGCTCAGGACGACGACCGTGCGGTTCCTGGCCCAGTCGAACGCGACGGTGGTCAGTCCCGGTGCGACGCCGTCGAAGTGGCTCTCCACCCTGGGCCACCAGCTCGACAGCTCCTCGGCGGGCGCTCCCTTGACATAGCGGCCCTTCTCGTCGACCCCGACGATCCACATGGCCTCGGAGCCGCGGGCGGCGTTGCACAGGGCGGCGATCTGCCGGGCGGCCTTGCCGTGATCGACCGGCCACTGGGTCTTGAACTCCACGAAGGAGTCCTCCGACTGGGCTCCCTGGAGTGCACGTTCGATGGCCGCGCGAGCGTTCAGCTCGAGACGCTGTTTCAGCACGTGCACCTCCCTGAGCCGGCTCTGCGGACGGTACGGGCCCAGCCTGCCTGTGCAGACCGGGCCCCGTCACCGAGTATCCCCCTCAGTCGTTCGCGTGGAGAGCGGCGTTCAGCTCCACACCGGTGCCCTTGCGGGGCTTCACCAGCACGGCGCCGGTGACGGAGTCCCTGATGAAGAGCAGGTTCGACTGCCCGCTCAGCTCGACCGCCTTGACGACCTCGCCGCCGGGGCCGGTCACCTTGGTGCCCGCGGTGAGGTAGAGGCCCGCCTCGACCACGCAGTCGTCGCCGAGCGAGATGCCCAGGCCCGCGTTGGCGCCGAGCAGGCAGCGCTCGCCGATGCTGATGACCTGCTTGCCGCCGCCGGAGAGCGTGCCCATGATCGACGCGCCGCCACCGACGTCCGAGCCGTCGCCGACCACGACGCCGCCGGAGATGCGGCCCTCGACCATCGAGTTGCCGAGCGTGCCGGCGTTGAAGTTGACGAAGCCCTCGTGCATGACCGTGGTGCCCGCGGCCAGGTGGGCGCCGAGGCGGACGCGGTCGGCGTCACCGATGCGCACGCCGGACGGCAGCACGTAGTCGACCATGCGCGGGAACTTGTCGACGCTGTGCACGGTCACCGGGCCGCGCACGCGCAGCCGGATGCGGGTCTGCTCGAAGCCGTCCACCGCGCACGGGCCGTGGTTCGTCCACACGACGTTGGTGAGCAGGCCGAAGATGCCGTCGAGGTTCGCGCCGTGCGGCTTGACCAGGCGGTGGCTGAGCAGGTGCAGCCGCAGCCAGACGTCGTAGGTGTCGCGCGGGGCGGTCGCGAGGTCGATGGCGACCCGGACGCCGACGACCTCCACGTCGCGCTCCGGGTCCTCGCCGAGGAGCTTCGCCGCGGGCTCGCCCAGCGCCTCCCAGATCTCCGCCGACGACAGGCGGGTCGTCCCGGGCTCGCCCGCGTCCTCCAGGAGGGGGGACGGGTACCAGGTGTCGAGGACGGTGCCGTCCGGGGTCACAGTGGCCAAGCCGATGCCGTATGCGGTGCTCACGGGCGCCCAGCTTAGTCCGACGACGGGCCGGGACACCGATGTGACCTGCCTCCGGTTTCACCCTTGGGTTAGGTGAGGCTGTCTTAAGGTGACGGCGTGAGAGGAACCCCGATCGAGAGCCTCGCCGAGCTGCGCGAGCTCATCCCGGAACCGCACCCGCACCTGAGGGACAAGGCGATCACGGTCGTCGACGAGGGCTCGCGGCAGTTCCTGGAGGCCTCGACGTTCTTCCTGTTCGCGACCACGGCCGCGGACGGCAGCGTCGACGTCTCACCGCGCGGCGACCCCGCGGGCGGCGTGCGGGTGCTCGACGACCGCACCATCGCGTTCCCCGACCGGCCGGGCAACCGGCGGGCGGACAGCTTCCGCAACGTCCTGGAGCACCCCCGCGCGGGCTTGCTCTTCCTGGTCGCCGGGCGCACGGAGGTCCTGCGCGTGAACGGGAGGGCGACCCTCGTGCGGGACGCGCCGTTCCTGCTCGACTGCGGTGAGCCCACGCCGCTGCTGGGCGTGGTGCTGGAGGTCGAGGAGCTGTTCCTGCACTGCGGGCAGGCGCTGCGCCGGTCGTCGCTGTGGGAGCCGGCGGGCTGGCCGGAGCTCGTGCCGTCGTTCGGCGAGCTGGTGGAGAGCCAGAAGCGGCACTGGAGGACGGCGGACTAGTCCGGCACGTCCGCGCTGAAGTAGAGCGAACCCAGGTCGCCGCGCGTGGCGATCAGGGTCTCGTTGCACTTCGACTGCCAGGTGCTGGTGCTCGCGAGGTTGCCCACGCGCACCTCGCCGCAGCGGTGCTCCTCGAAGTCGTCCACCGCGGTCAGCAGGCGGGGCAGGACCTCGCTGACGTCGGGCTGGACGTTCTTGCCGCGCAACGACTCGTCGAGCCGGTGGGACATGGCGCCGACCTCGTCGACCCAGTGCGCGCACTCGGCGGGGGTGCCGCTGTGCTGGGCGCCGCAGGGCGCGGTGAACAACGTCCGGATCTCCCCGCAGTGCCGGTCGCACGCGGCAGGTGCCTCGCCGCAGCCGGTCACCGGGAGCAGCAGGGAGATGACCAGGAGTGTGCGCTTGATCACGCAGCGCACCCTATCCGCCGAACGGCCCAGTGCCCAAGCGGGCTGGGTAGGGTGAGGCCCGTGTCCGACACCCTTGACCTCCTCGCCGACCCGATCGACCTGACCGCCGCGCTCGTGGATGTGCGCAGCGTGTCCGGGGAGGAGGCGGAGATCGCGGACCTCGTCGAGCGCTCGCTGCGGCTCCACGCGCCCCACCTGGAGATCACCCGTTCGGGCAACTCGGTGCTGGCGCGGACGAACCTCGGCAGGGACCGGCGGGTGGTGCTCGCCGGGCACCTGGACACCGTGCCGATCAACCAGAACTTCCCCGGCCGCCGCGAGGGCGACGTGCTGCACGGGTGCGGGACCGTCGACATGAAGGGCGGCGACGCGGTCATGCTCGCGATCGCGGCCCGCAGCGGGAACGCGCGCCACGACCTCACGTTCGTCTTCTACGACTGCGAGGAGATCGAGGCCGAGCGCAACGGGCTCACCCGCATCCAGCGCGAGCTCGGGGAGTGGCTGCGCGGCGACCTCGCGATCGTCTGCGAGCCCTCGAACGGCACGGTCGAGGCCGGCTGCCAGGGCACGATGCGCATCGAGATCAGGACGAGCGGCAAACGCGCGCACACCGCCAGGGCGTGGATGGGCAGCAACGCCATCCACGGCATGGGCGAGGCGCTGCGCCGGCTCGAGGCCTACGTCCCGCGGCAGCCCGAGATCGACGGCTGCCACTTCCACGAGGGCCTGCAGGCCGTGAAGATCACCGGTGGTGTCGCGGGCAACGTCGTGCCGGACGAGGCCGTGCTCACGGTCAACCACCGCTTCGCGCCGGACCGGTCGGTGGAGCAGGCCGAGCAGCACCTGCGCGAGGTCTTCGAGGGCTTCGACGTCGAGGTCACGGACTTCGCGGGCGGTGCGCTGCCGGGACTGCACGCCCCCGCCGCGCAGGAGCTCGTCGAGGCCGCGGGCGGCACGCCGGTCGCCAAGCTCGGGTGGACCGACGTGGCCCGCTTCGCCGCGCTGGGCATGCCGGCGGTCAACTTCGGGCCGGGCGACCCCACGCTGGCGCACACACAGGAGGAGCACGTCCCGGTCCGGCAGATCACCGGATGTTTCGCCGTGCTTCAGCGATTTCTGCTGGACTGATCACTAAGATCTCAGTGATGACGGAAGAGAAGAACGGCGCCGTGGACGAGCGCCCCAAGGAGAAGCAGCGCGGACCCGTGGTCCTGCGCCGCGACCGCAAGGACGAGCTGACGACGACCGACCAGCGCCTGCTGGACTCGCGCGGCCCGACGGACTGGGTGCACACCGACCCGTGGCGCGTGCTGCGGATCCAGGCCGAGTTCGTCGAGGGCTTCGGCGCGCTCGCCGAGGTGCCGAGCGCGGTCACGGTCTTCGGGTCGGCGCGCACCGGCCGCGACCACCCGGAGTACCAGATCGGGCGCGACCTGGGCGCGGCGCTCGCCGAGGCCGGGTTCGCGGCGATCACCGGTGGCGGTCCCGGCGCGATGGAGGCGGTCAACCGCGGCTGTTCGGAGGCCGGTGGCTTCTCGATCGGGCTCGGCATCGAGCTGCCGTTCGAGCAGGGCCTCAACCCGTGGGTCGACCTCGGCGTGAACTTCCGCTACTTCTTCGTGCGCAAGACCATGTTCATCAAGTACTCGCAGGCGTTCATCTGCCTGCCGGGCGGGTTCGGCACCCTCGACGAGCTGTTCGAGGCGCTGACGCTGGTGCAGACGAAGAAGGTCACGAAGTTCCCGGTCGTGCTCTTCGGGACCGAGTACTGGCAGGGCCTCTACGACTGGATCCAGAACTCGGTGCTGGCAGGCGGCAAGGTCGGCGAGAAGGACCTCGCGCTGCTGCACCTCACCGACGACATCGACGACGCGGTGCGTGTGGTCAAGGACGCGCACAAGGCATGGGCGGACGCGCACTGATGCATGTCGCCGTGTACTGCGGAAGTCTCGCGACGGTCCCGCAGAGCTACGTGGACCTCGCCGCCGAGGTGGGGCGCCAGATCGCCGCGCGCGGCTGGCACCTCGTGTGGGGCGGCGGGCAGACGTCGATGATGGGCGCGGTCGCCCGCGAGGCCCGTGCGGGTGGCGCGCACACCTACGGCGTCATCCCGAAGGGCCTCGCCACGCGGGAGATCGCCGACCGCGACTCGACCGAGCTGCACGTCGTCGACACCATGCGCGAGCGCAAGAAGATGATGGACGACAAGGCCGACGCGTTCCTCACGCTGCCCGGCGGCATCGGGACGGCCGAGGAGTTCTTCGAGGTGTGGACGGCCGGCGTGCTCGGCATGCACGCCAAGCCGGTCGTGCTGCTCGACGTCGACAACCACTACCAGGGGCTCGTCGAGTGGCTGACCGGGCTGCGGGACAAGGGTTTCGTCTCGCACGCCGCGCTGAGCTCGCTCGTCGTCACCGACGACGTGTCAGTCGCTCTGGACGCTTGCGCCGGCTAGGCCCTTGGCCTGGGCCAGGACCTCGGTCTCCGGCAGGAGGTCCGGCAGCGGGCGGTACGGCGTCGCCGTCACCTCGAACCGCTTGCCGGACACCACCCTGCCCTGCCAGGAGCCCGCGATCTCGCCGTCGACGAGGACGGCTCCGCGCCGGCCCAGGACGCGGAAGATGTCCTTCTGCGCGGCCTTGTCCGGCAGCAGCAGGTCGCGGTCGCGCGCCTGCAGGTACGGGTCGGTCGGCGGCAGCAGGCGGACCCGCGGCGGTGCGGCGTCGGCGATCTCCACGTCCTCCGGCAGCCACGCCCGCTGCCCCTCGACGGTGACCTCGACCAGCCCGTCGGCCGGCCAGCGCTTCTTCACCTCGCGCAGCGTCGTGCCGAAGTAACCGGCCACTTCGGACGGTCCGGCCGGGCCGTGCAGCGTGAGGTACCGGTGCACCAGCTCGTCGAAGCCCGCCGTCTTGCGCGGCACGCCCGGCCAGCCGTGGACGCGTTCGAACGTGACCGTCTTCTCCTCGGGCAGGATCCGCAGACCTGCCGGGAGGGCGCCGAGGCGGAAGATCGGGTCGCTGACGTGCTCGGTGCCGCAGCCCCGGCAGGGCTCGACGGTCTGCTTGGGCGCCAACGGGGTCAGCGCCGCGCTCACCTCGCCCTTGGTCATCGGCTTCGTGACGATCGACCGCATGGCCGTCGCGATGTGCCGCAACGCCTCCAGCATGCCGTCGACCTTGGGGCGGGAAGCGCGCGCTCGTGCGTCGGCGTCGCTCCACGGCCACAGCGCGCGGGAGAACGCCTTCAGCTCCCCGGCCCGGTGCAGGTGCGGGGCACCCCGCACGGACCAGGTGAGGACGAAGTCGTCCACCTGCGGCTCTGCCAGGCGGGCGGCGAGACTCAGCACGGCCGAGCCGGAGGTGTTGTCCTGGACGCCCAGGGAGAACACCGCGAGCTCGGCCGCGTCGCCGGTCCGCCGGTCCAGCTCGTGCTGGTGGATCCGGTGGAGGAGCACCTGCTGCCGGGTGAGGTCCACCCGGACATTCTTACGCCTTCGGCACGGTGAGGCTCGACGGTCCGAAGGTGACGGTTGAGCCACGCGTCGATTCCGTGAGGTAACGGGGATCCACCGTGTCGATCACCAGGGCGAGCCGGTGGCCCGCGCCGACGTTCCACAGCGTCGGTTCCAGCTCGACGTCGAGCGTCTGCGTGCGGCCCGCGCCGGTCACCTTCACCGGCTCGTGCGTCACCAGCGCACCGAGGCCCAACGGGCCGACCTCGTACAGGTACGCGAACAGCGTGGTCGTCTCCGCGCTGGGCGTGACCTGCAACCGGAGCCTCGGCGTCCCGGCGAGCGTGGCGCCGTTCGGGTACGACGGCCCGCTCCACACGCCGGCGACGCCGCGGTCGACCAACGGCAGCGAGACCCCGGTCGGGATGTTCAGGAACCCTTGCAGTGCACCGGAGAGCAGGATCGTGCCGCTGTCGGCGACGGTGTTCCACCCGGCGGCGATGCGCCTGCCGTCGAGCTGGACGGTGTCGGCGTTGCCGTCGGGCCACGCGCCGAACTTCTGCCACGTGCCGCCGTTGTTGGGCTTGAGCTGCACTGGCTGCTCGGTGTCGATGCCGTTGGCCACGCCCTTGAGGTGGTGGTCGAACCAGCGGCCGACCGACTCCCAGATCTCGTTGGGCAGCCCCGCCGCGCCGAACAGCTCGGCGGTGGCGTGGTCACCCGGCGAGAGCATGAGCCGCTTGGGACCGGTGAGCTCCGCGTAGAAGTCCGCGACCTGGCCCGGCGCGAAGATGCCGTCGTTCCAGGCGTTGCCGATCATCACCGCGGTGCCGTTGGCGTTGATCCGCGCTATCTGCGACGCCGCCGAGCGCTCGGCGGAGATCGGTACTACCTCGGAGAACCGGCCGCCGCGGTAAGCGGCCTCCGCCTCGTCCAGGAC
>NZ_JBHXCW010000245.1:0-10974 GCF_042725365.1 Lentzea sp. NPDC060358
CACCAGGGCCTTCGGAAGGGGTGTGGTCGAGCTGGTCTACGGCAGGCGCTGACCGAGCAGCAGCGCGGCGGCGGCCGCGATCATCGTCGTGATCGTGCCCAGCAGCAGCCACGGCTTCGACGCGTCCGCCTGCTTCTTCTCGTAGCCGATCTGCTCGCCGAGCGTGTCGTAGACCCGCCGCAGCTCCTCGGCCGAGGCGGCCTTGAAGAACTCGCCGCCGGAGATCTTCGCGATCTCCTTCATCGAGTCGTCGTCGACGGGCACGGACTGCTGCCGGCCCTCGATGTCGACCACGCCGTCCTCGGTGCCGAACGAGATCGTGGAGATCGGGATCGCGGCCTTCTTCGCGTCCTCGGCCGCGTCGAACGCCTTGCGCGTGCCCACGGTCTCCTTGCCGTCCGTCATCAGCACGATGCGGGCGGGCGGCGGGCCCTCGGCGCCGCCGACGACCTTGCCGAACGAGTCGATCGACGCCATCGCGGCCACCAGCGCGTCCCCGGTCGCGGTCGACTGGGCGAGCTTGAGCCCGTCGATCGACTGGCTGACCGCGGCCCGGTCCGTCGTCGGCGCGACCAGCACCGTGGCGGAGCCGGCGAACGAGATCAGGCCCAGGTTGATGCCCGGCGTGAGACCCTCGGCGAACGACTTGGCGGCCACCTGCGCGGCCTCCAGGCGCGACGGCTTCACGTCCGTCGCCTTCATCGACAGCGACACGTCGACCACGAGCATGACGGTCGCGCGGTTGCGCGGCACCCGTTGCTCGGAGGTCGGTCCCGCGAGCGCCACCGTGAGCAGGGCGAGCGCCGCCAGCAGGAACGCCGCCGGGACGTGCCGCGACCAGCGCTCCCGCTTGGGCGCGACCCTCTCGAGCAGTTCGAGGTTCGTGAACCGCAGCACCCGCTTGCGCCGCATCCGCTGCGCGACGACGTACCCGGCGCCCAGCAGCGCCACGGCGACCAGCAGCAGGAACCACCACGGGGCGACGAAGTTGGAGAAGCTCATGCGACACCCCCGGACCAGCGGCGCTTGCGCGCCACCACGAAACGCACCGTGTCCGCGATCCAGTCGGAGTCGGTCCGCAGCACCAGGTGCCCGGCGCCCGCGCGGCGCAGCCCCGCGGCCACCTCGGCCCGGTGCTCCGCGGCCGCGGCGTTGAACTCCTTGCGCAGCAACGCGGACGCGGTCACCTCGCGCTGCCGGCCGCTCTCCGGGTCGGACAGCACGACGGTGCCGACCTCGGGCAGGTCGACGTCACGCGGGTCGACGATCTCGATGGCGACGATGTCGTGCCGCGCGGACAGCGCCCGCAGCGGCCGCTGCCACTCGACGCCGCCGAGGAAGTCGGAGATCACCACGATCAGGCCGCGCCGGCGCGGGGGCCTGCGCAGCTGCTCCAGCAACGCCGCCAGGTCGCCGCGGGTGCCCTCGGGCGCCCGGTCGATCTCGGCGATCTTGCGGATCATGCCCCGCGCGTGCGCCAGGCCGCCGCGGGCCGGGACGCGGACGTTCTCCGCGCCCGTCGAGACCGCGGCGCCGATCCGGTTGCCGCCGCCGCGCGTCAGGTGCGCGACCGCGGCGGACGCGGCGATGGCCAGGTCGCGCTTCTCGCACGCGGCCGTGCCGAAGTCGAGCGAGGGCGACAGGTCGATCGCGAGCCACGTCTCCAGCTCGCGGTCGGCGACCGTCTCGCGGATGTGCGGGATCGTCGTGCGCGCCGTGACCGCCCAGTCCATCCGGCGCACGTCGTCGCCGGGCTGGTAGGTGCGGGCCTCACCCGGTTCGGTGCCCGGCCCCGGCACGAGGCCGAGGTGGTTGCCCTGCAGCAGCCCGTCGAGGCGGCGCCGGACGTCGAGCTCCAGCATGCGCAGCGCGGCTTCCATGCGGACGCCCCGCAGCACGGGTGGCGCCCAGGACGGGCGCTCGTCGGCTTTGTCCTCGGCGCTCACGGCCTACCAGCCGGAACCGGCTGCTGCGGACGGGCCGAGACCTGCGGCAGCGGCACGATCTGCAGCACGCGCGTGATGATGTGGTCGATCGGCACGCCGTCGGCCAGCGCGTCGTAGGAGAGCACGAGGCGGTGGCGCAGCACGTCCGGGACGACGTCCACGACGTCCTGCGGCAGCACGTAGTCACGGCCGCGCACGAGCGCGAGACCGCGGGCGGCGGCGATGATGCCGAGCGACGCACGCGGCGAGGCGCCGTAGGCGACCCAGCCGGCGACGTCGGTGAGACCGTGCTCGCCGGGCGCGCGCGTCGCGATGACGAGGCGCACCACGTAGTCGACGAGCGCGTGGTGGACGAAGACGCGCGACGCCACGCCCTGCAGGCGCACGAGCTCCTCGGGCGAGAGGACCTGGTTCGGCGTGGGCGCCTCGACGCCCATGCGGTAGACGATCTCGCGCTCTTCCTCGGCCGTGGGGTACTCGACCTGGATCTTGAACAGGAACCGGTCGCGCTGCGCCTCGGGCAGCGGGTACACGCCCTCGTTCTCGATCGGGTTCTGGGTCGCGAGCACCAGGAACGGGTTCGGCATCGGGAACGTGCGGCCGCCGATGGACACGTGCCGCTCGGCCATGACCTCGAGCATCGCGGACTGCACCTTGGCGGGCGCGCGGTTGATCTCGTCGGCGAGCACGAAGTTCGCGACGACGGGGCCGAGCTCGACGTCGAACGCCTCGCTGGACTGGCGGTAGATGCGGGTGCCGAGGATGTCGGCGGGCACCAGGTCGGGCGTGAACTGCACGCGCGAGAACGAGCCGCCGACCACGCGGGCGAACGTCTCCACGGCGAGCGTCTTCGCGACACCCGGCACACCTTCGAGCAGCAGATGGCCCTTGGCCAGCAGACCCACGAGCATCCGCTCGACGAGCCGGTCCTGGCCGACGATCACCCGCTTCACCTCGAACACGGTGCGTTCGAGCAGCTGGGCGTCACGAGCCGGGGTGACGGGCGCCGATGCGTTCGGCGTTGCCTCGGCGGCGGGCTCGGTCACGTGCGGGCCTCCATGCGGAACAGGGTTTTACCGATAGTGGAACAGTCTTACCCCCCGCCTGTTCAACCGCTGTGAAGGGTGTCCAGGTCGGAGGGCGTGTCGACGTCGCGCGCCTCACCGGGCGAGGCGGGCACCTCGACGGGGGCGAGCGTGCGCAGAGTCTTGCGCAACGGCTGGTCGCGTGGATCTTCGGGGAGGGCTTCGCGCAGGTCAGCCACCCTCCACACGCCGATCAGCCACTGCGGGCGATCGTCGGCGAGCACCGCGTTGGCCCCCGCGGCGCGCAGGCGCGCGATCGTGTCCCTCGTGAGGCCGGGCTGGTCGACGGCGAGCACCGCGACCCACTCCTCGGTGATCTCCGCCAGGCCCGCGGCGAGGCCGGCGAGCGGACCGCCGCCGGGCGGGTCCTCGCGCGCCCAGAGCACGCCGGGAACGTCTTTGCGCGGCCCCACAACGACCTTGGTGGCCGCATCGTCCACAACCGACAGCACGTGGTCGAGCAGTGTCGCCTCCCGAAAGGACAGTGCGGCCTTGTCGACGCCGCCGAGCCGTTCGCCCCGGCCGCCGGTGAGGATGATCGCCCCGTACGTCACGCGCGCCCTCCGATGTGCGCGGCGACACCCTCGAGGAACAGGTGCAGGCCGAAGTCGAAGTCGGCGCCCAGGTCCTCGGCCGCGGCCACGTCGTCCAGGTCGAACACGCCGGCCTCGACGATCCCGGCCAGGGCGGGCATCGCGCGGGGGTCGACCACCTCGCGCAACCGCTGCCCGTACTGGTGGTTGAACTGCGCGGGGTCGTTCTCGAAGCCCGTGGACAGCGTGCCGATCAGCCGCGCCTCGCCCTGCACGAACGTCGACAGGCCCATCACGACGCCGACCTTCTCCCCCGGCTCCAGCGGCACGCCCTCCAGCGCGGTCAGCGCGCTGTCGAGCCACAGCAGGTTCGCCGGGCCGAGCGGCGGGCCGCTGATCGGGATCTGCAGGAACCACGGGCGCCGGCGGACCGCCGCCAGCACCGCCTTCGCCCAGAACCCGAGCTTGGCGCGCCAGTCCCCGTCCGGCAGCGGCGGCGGTTGTTCCAGCGCCGCGTCCCACATCAGCGCGAGGAGCTCGTCCTTGCTCTTCACGTGCCGGTAGAGGGCCATCGTGGCATTACCGAGCTCCTGCGCGACCCGTGCCATCGACACGGCGGAGAGGCCTTCGGCGTCCGCGACCGCGATGGCGGCCCGCGTGACGTCGGCGGCGTCGATGGCCGGCTTGCGCCCCCTCTTCATGCCCTCTAGTCAAACAGATGCGTATGCCATACGCTAATTCAGGTTTTGCGTATGAAATACGCATAAAGGGGGTTGTAATGATCGTCGAGACAGCGGGCCTGACGAAGAGGTACGGCGCGAACACGGTGCTCGCCGGGCTGGACCTGGCGGTGGCGGAGGGGTCCGTGCTCGCGCTGCTCGGTCCGAACGGCGCGGGCAAGACCACCACGATCCGCGTCCTGAGCACGCTGACCAGGCCCGACGGCGGGTCGGCGCGGGTGTGCGGGTTCGACGTGGCGCGGGAGGGCGGCGCCGTGCGCGGGGTGATCAGCCTGACCGGGCAGTACGCGGCCGTGGACGAGGAGCAGACCGGGCGCGAGAACCTGGTCATGATCGCGCGGCTGCGCCGTTTCCGCAGGCCTGCGGCGCGGGCGCGGGCGGTGCAACTGCTGGAGCGGTTCGGCCTGGTGGACGCGGCGGACCGCCGGGTGCGCACGTACTCGGGCGGCATGCGGCGGCGGCTGGACCTCGCGATGAGCCTGGTGGCGAAGCCGCGGCTGCTGTTCCTGGACGAGCCGACGACCGGCCTCGACCCGGTGAGCCGCACGACGATGTGGGACGCGATCGGCGACCTGGTGCGCGACGGCGTGACGATCTTCCTCACCACCCAGTACCTGGAGGAGGCCGACCGCCTCGCGGACCGGATCGTGGTGCTGCACCACGGCGGCGTGGTCGCGGACGGCACCGCGGACGCGTTGAAGGACTCGGTCGGCGGCACCCGCCTGGACCTGGTCCTCGAGTCCGGCGAGGACGCCCGGCGCGCCAGGGCCGTGGTCGGCGGGGTCGCCGACGGACCGGCGCTGAGCGTGCCGTCCGACGGCAGCGCCCTGCACCTGCACCGCGTGCTGGACGACCTGCTGGCGGCGCGGGTGCGCCCGGTGTCGGTGTCGGCGCACCGCCCGACGCTGGACGACGTCTTCACCTCGCTCGTGCTCCCGGCGGAGGTGGCCGCGTGACCGCCGCGCTCACGCTGGTCGGCCGCAGCATCCGGCTGAGCCGCCGCAACCTCGACCTGGTGATCATGGCGGTCGTGCTGCCGGTGCTGATGATGGCGCTGTTCGTCTACGTCTTCGGCGGCGCGATGCGGCACATCGAGTCCTATGTGGATTACGTGGTGCCCGGCATCCTCGTGCTGTGCACCGGTTACGGCGCGACGTCCACCGCGATGTCGGTGGCCGACGACATGAAGAAGGGCGTCGTCGACCGGTTCCGCTCGATGCCGATCAGCAGCTTCGCCGTCCTCACCGGACACGTCACGGCGTCCGTCGCGCGCAACGCCGTGGCCACGTCCGCCGTGGTGCTGGTCGCCCTGCTGATGGGGTTCCGGCCGTCGGCATCGCCCGTGGGCTGGGTGCTCGCGATGGGCCTGCTGCTGCTCTACGTGCTGGCGCTGTCGTGGCTCGCGGCCGGCTTCGGCGTGCTCGCCCGGACCGTCGAGTCCGCGAGCCTGCTCGGCTTCTTCATGCTGTTCCTGCCGTACTTGAGCAGCGCATTCGTGCCCGTCGAGACGATGCCCGCGGTGCTGCGGGTGGTCAGCGAGCACCAGCCGATCACGCCGGTGATCGAGACCGTGCGCGCGCTGCTCGTGTCGGCGCCGGTCACGTCGGGCTGGCTGGCGCTGGCCTGGTCGGGCGGCCTGCTGGTGGTGGCGTTCGGCTGGGCGGCGTGGCTCTTCCGGCGGATCAGCTCCCGCTGAGGTGCAGGGCGTCGAGGCGGGTGAGCTCCTCCGGGGTGAGGACGAGCTCGCCCGCCTCCACGTTGCGGCGCAGGTGCTCCGGGTCGCCGGTGCCGGGGACGACGAGCACGTGCGGTCCCCTGGCGAGCGTCCACGCCAGCCGGACCTGCGCCGCCGAGACGCCGCGGCCCCGCGCGATGGCGGTCACCTCGTCGTCCTCTGCGGGCGTCCCCGCCTCCTGGTTGGCCCCGGCGAGCGCGAAGAACGGCACGAACGCGACACCGCGCTCGCCGCACACGCCGAGGAAGTCGTCCTGCTCGGGGTGGTGCCCGAGTCCGTAGGAGTTCTGCACGCACACCACCGGCGCGACCCTCAGCGCCTGGTCGAGGTGGTGCGGCTTGACGTTGGACAGCCCGAGGTGCCGGACGAGCCCCGCCTGCCGGAGCCGCGCGAGCTCCTCGAAGTGGTTCGTCACGTCGTCGAGCCCGCTGATCCGCAGGGTGACCACGTCGAGGTGGTCGCGGCCGAGCTGGCGCAGGTTCTCCTCCACCTGCCCCCGCAGCTCGTCGGGCCGCGCCGGCGGCAGCCAGTCCCCCCGCGGCGACCGGCCCGGCCCGACCTTGGTCACGATCACCAGGTCCTCGGGGTACGGCGCGAGCGCGCTGTTGATCAGCTCGTTGGCCGACCGCGTCGCCGAGAAGTAGAAGGCGGCCGTGTCGACGTGGTTCACCCCGAGCTCCACGGCCCGGCGCAGCACCTCGACCGCCTGGGCCCTGCTCCGCGGCCGCGCACGGGGGTCGAACGCCGTTCCCTCCTGCGGCAGGCGCATGGCGCCCAAACCGATCCGGTTCACGGTGAGATCGCCCAGTCGCCACGTCACTGTGCCAGTCTGGAGGCCGTGGGACTGTTCACGCTCGCCGAAGCCCGGACCGAACTGGCACGCCTGCTGCCGACGCTGCACGAGATCGTGCGCCTGCGCGCCGATGCCGCCGAACTGGCCGCGGGAGGGTCCACGCTGGGCGGCCTGCCGGAGTTCAAGGCGGCGCAGGCCAGGCTGGACGACCTGATGGAGTCGGTGCAGCGGACGGGGGCGGAGCTGAAGGGCTTCGCGCCGCTGCTGGTCGACTTCCCCAGTGAACGGGACGGCGTGCCGGTGCTGCTGTGCTGGCTGGAGGGCGACACGGAGCTGGGCTGGTACCACCGGGCCGACGTGGGCTTCGCCGGGCGCCGCCCGCTCTGATCCCGGTGGTGTGACCGGATCCGTCCGGTCCCCGTCCTGGTGGTGCCTGTCCCGGCCCCTCGCACCCGGCGAGGCTGGGAGGCATGAAGCGAGCACTCGTCGTCATCGACGTGCAGGAGTCGTTCCGCAGGCGCCCCGACTGGGCCGAGGTGTCGAACCCGGACGTCGCCGGGCAGGTCGGCCGGCTGGTCGACCTCAGCCGCGCCGCCGGCGACCTCGTCGTCTGGGTCCTGCACTCCGAACCCGGCTCCGGCGACGTGTTCGACCCCGCGCTGGGCCACGTCCGGCTGATGGACGGGCTCGAGCCGCTCGACGACGAGCCGCTGCTGACCAAGACGTCGCACAACGCGTTCACCACCACCAACCTGCAGCAGACGCTCACCCGGCACGGCGTGCGGGAGCTGCTGATCAGCGGCATCCGGACCGAGCAGTGCTGCGAGACGACGACGCGGGTCGGGTCGGACCTCGGGTTCGACATGACGTTCGTGACCGACGCGACCGCCACCACGCCGCTGCCGCACCGGCGGACCGGGAGGGTCCTCGGGGTCGGGGAGATCATCGAGCGGACGGAGTACGTGCTGGCCGGCCGGTTCGCGCGGATCTCGGACGTCGCTACGCTGACCGGATCGTGACCGGAGTCGTCTTCCTCCTCGTACCGGGAGTGCACCTGCTCGACCTCGCGGGGCCGGCGCAGGTGTTCTCCGGTGCTGCCGACCTCGTGGACGGCTACGCCCTGTCGTACGTGGGCGACATGGAGACCGTGCCCAGCCATCAGGGCGTGCCGCTGGGTGCGTCGCGTGAGCTGCCGTCTCTCGAGGTGGACGACCTGGTGTTCGTGCCGGGCTGGCGGTCGCCGAAGATCGCCGGGACCGGGCACCTGAGCGAGCGCGCGCTGGACTGGTTGCGCGCGCACCACGCCAACGGGGGCACGGTGGCGAGTGTGTGCGCCGGCGCCGATGCGTTGGGACGCGCCGGTTTGCTCGACGGGCACAGGTGCACCACGCACCACGAGCTGCAGGACGAGCTCGCACGGCGCTACCCGGCCGCACGGGTCGTGCGTGATGTTCTGTTCGTCGAGGACGACAGGGTCGTGACGTCCGCGGGCATTGCGAGCGGCATCGACCTGGCGTTGCACCTCGTCGCTGTGCGCGACGGACCCGTTGTGGCGGCAGCAGTCGCACGCACGATGGTCGTCTACGCGCGCAGGAACGGCGACGACCAGCAGGCGAGCGTGCTGCTGCGGCACCGGTCGCACGTGAACGAGACCGTGCACCGCGTTCAGGACGTCATCGAGTCCCGTCTGGCTGACCGGCTTTCGTTGGCGGAACTGGCGAATCTCGCCGGGTGCAGCGAACGGACCGTGACGCGGCTGTTCGGCCGTGCGACGGGCATGACGCCGTTGAGGTACCAGCAGGCGCTGCGGGTCGAACGAGCCGAGCACCTGATCGGCCGGGGTGCCACCGTCGAGACCGCGGCGCGCGAGGTCGGGTTCGAGGACGCCCGGATGTTGCGCCGCCTGCGTTCGCGCTGATCCGGGCCTAAGCTCGGCGCGTGACCACACTGGCGAACCGCCCCAACACCGCGCTCCTCGTGATCGACGTGCAGAACGGCGTGGTGAACCACTCCCACAACCGCGACGAGGTCGTCGCCAACGTCGCCACCCTCGTCGGCAAGGCCCGCGCGGCCGGCGTCGACGTCGTCTGGGTGCAGCACAGCAACGCCGAGCACATGCCGAAGCAGTCCGACGACTGGCAGTTCGTGCCGGAGCTGGAGGTCGCCGACGGCGAACCCGTGGTGCACAAGACCTACGCCGACTCGTTCGAGGGCACCGACCTCGAGGAGGTGCTGGCGGGCAAGGGGGTCGGCAGCCTCGTGGTGTCCGGCGCGCAGACCGACGAGTGCATCCGCTCGACGCTGCACGGCGCGATCGTCCGCGGCTACGACGCCCTGCTCGTGAGCGACGCCCACACGACCGAGGACATGTCGGAGTGGGGCGCGCCCACCCCGGACAAGGTCGTCGCGCACACCAACCTCTACTGGGAGAACCACACCGCGCCGGGCCGCACCGCCGGGGTCGTCAAGACCGCGGACGCGTTCGAGTCCGCGTGAGCAGGCGGACGCCGGGCGCGCGTCACCCGGTGCCCGCGGGCGGTGTCATCGCGCCAGCCGGTTGATCTCGTCGCTGCGCAGCACGCGGTCCGCGTGCGCGCCCCCGGCCAGCGCGACCATCGCCCGCCCGAGCTGGTCGGTGCTCGTGACGAACTTCGGCGCCACCTTCGCGAGCACGGGGAAGAGCCAGGCCGACCACGTGTAGACGTAGCGGTAGATGCGGGTGCGCGACCGGATCCCGTGCCGCGGCTGGATGAACCCGGGCCGCACGACGAACACCGGCCGGTCGAGCGCCAGCAGCTCGTTCTCCGTGCGGCCCTTCACCCGCGCCCACATCGTCTTGCTGCCGGCGTCGGCACCTTCGCCCGACACGTACACGTACGTGCCGCCGACAACACGCGCGGCCTCGAGCGCATAGTCGTGCGTCACGGGCGTGTACTCGGCCTCGGACAGACCCGCCGACGTCACGCCCATGCAGTAGAAGCACGCGTCGGCACCGGCCAGGTCGTCCGCGATCGCCGACAGGTCACCGAAGTCGGTGTGCACGACGTGCCGGAGCTTGGGGTCGGCGGTCCGCAGCGGCGAGCGCCCGACCGTCACGACCGACGTCACGCCGGGGTCGAGCAGGCACTCCCGCACCGCGCCCTGGCCGACCATCCCGGACGCGCCGAACACCACGATCTTCACGGCACCAAACTAGCCCGCGACGTCCCCGCGGTCGTCAGAGCATGCGGGTCACGAACGGCATGATGCCGCCGTACCGCACCGGCGAGATCCGCACGACGGCACCGGAATGCGGCGCCTCCACCATCATCCCGCCACCCAGGTACAGCGCCACGTGCGTGCCGCCGCCCGGTCCCCAGAAGATCATGTCGCCGGGTGCCATCTGCGACAGCGGCACGCGCCGCCCGGAGGTGTACTGGTAGCCGCTGTAGTGCGGCAGGTAGACGCCGGCGCCCGCGAACGCGTACATCATCAGGCCCGAGCAGTCGAAACCGATCTTGGCGTAGTCGCCGTACGAGTCGGCGACGCCGCCGTCGCGCACGCCGTACGTCGGGCCGTAGTGGTTGCCGCCGCCCCACGCGTAGATGACGCCCCGTTGCGCCAACGCGCGGTTGATGACCGTCTGCACGAGGCTGCCCGACGGCGCCGGTGCGGCCGCTACGGGACGACGTTGCGCCGGCGCCTGAGGAGCGGCCTGTGCTGCCGCGGCGGCAGCGGCGCGACGGGCGTTCTCCTCTTCTTCGGCCTTCTTCGCCGATACCCACTGGTCGTACTGCTGACGCTGGGCTTCCAGGCCGTTGACCTGGCCGCGCGCGGACGCGAGCTCGCGTTCCACGGCGTCCTTGTCGGACTGCAGCTCGGCGGTCGCGGCGGACTGGGCTGCGTGCGCCTCCACGGCGACCTGCTGGGCCTGCTCGGCCACCTTCTTCGCCTCGTCGGCGGCGGCCTGCTTCTCCTCGGCCTTCTTCAGCGCGGCGCGGGCGGACGAGTCGAGGTTGGCGGCGGTGCCCTGGTCCCTGGTGACCTGGTCGAGGCGGTTCAGGCTGGACGCCGACACCGCCTCCAGGAGCTGGGCTCGGGCCAGCAGGTCCTCCGGCGACTTGGCGCCGATGTAGGCGGAGAACGAGCCGACCGTGCTGCCC
>NZ_JBHXCW010000246.1:0-10940 GCF_042725365.1 Lentzea sp. NPDC060358
CAGGAGGGCCGAGACCGGCCCTCCTGGGAGCACGCGCAACCACGCGAAGAGCAGC
Organism: Lentzea sp. NPDC060358; assembly: GCF_042725365.1. NCBI lineage: Bacteria > Bacillati > Actinomycetota > Actinomycetes > Pseudonocardiales > Pseudonocardiaceae > Lentzea > Lentzea sp. NPDC060358. Next base: position 56 of record NZ_JBHXCW010000246.1, read on the forward strand.
AGCGAGAGCACCAGCACCACGCCGACCAGCTGGATCAGCCGTCGAATGGTGTAGCGGAGCACTGTGAGCTACCCCGTTGTTTTCTCTTGTGGTGGGAGCTGGTTCCGCTCAGCCCTTGGAGGCCGGGCCGAACTTCTCGTCGGTCAACGGGCTGGGAACGACACCCTTGATGTCCGACTTGAACACCAGTGCGGGCGGGGAGTGCGAGATCGGGATCGCGGGCAGGTACTCGTCCATGATCTTCTTGTTGATCTCTTCGTACAGCTTGGTGCGCTTGGCCTCGTCCGGCTCGGAGTTCGCCTTGGCCAGGTCGCCCGCGAGCGTGGCGCCCCACGCCGACACACCGGTGTTGAAGCGGTTGTCGGTGCGGCCGAAGAACGTGCCGACCCAGTTGTGGGCGGTGCCGTTGTCACCGGTCCAGCCGAGCAGGAACAGGTCCGGGATGCCGTTGTCGACGTCGGTCAGGTAACCGCCGTTCCACGGCTTGGTGACGACGTCCAGCTTGATGCCGGCCTTCTGCAGGTCGCCGGCGATGGCGCCCCACAGGTCCTTCGGGGACGGCATGTACGGACGCGTGACCTCGGACGGCCAGTACGCCTTCAGCGAGAGGTCGGAGGCACCGGCCTCGGCGAGCAGCGACTTCGCCTTCTCGGGGTCGTACTTCACCTCGGTGAGCGACTTGTTGTAGCCGTTCACGGTGTCCGGCATGAACTGCGTCGCGACCTTGGCGCCCTCGGGCAGCTGCGACTTGACGAGCTGCTCGCGGTTGATCGCGTACTGCAGGGCCTGGCGGACCTTCAGGTCAGCGAGCTTCGGGTTGTTCTTCTGGTTGATGCCCAGGTAGAACACGTTGAACGCCGGGCGGATCGCCACGTTGAAGCCGTCGGACTTCAGGCCGGCCCAGTCCGCCGCGTTCGGCAGGTCGTAGCCGTCGATGTCGCCGGCCTTGAGCGCCTGCTTGCGGGCGGTCTCGTCCGGGATGATCTTGAAGACGATCTTGTCCAGCTTGGCCTTGGTGCCGGCGTAGTCGTCGTTGCGGACGAGCTCGACGGTGTTGTTGGCCTTGTCGTACTTGCTGAACTTGAACGGGCCCGTGCCGGTCGGGTGCTCGTTCGCGTAAGCCGGGTAGGTGAACGCGTCACCGGCGGCCTGGACGTTGTCGGCGTCGTACTTCTTCAGCGCGTCGGGGCTGGAGATGGAGAACGACGTGAAGCCGAGGACCGACGGGAACTGCGAGGTGACCTCGTTCAGCTCGATGACCGCGGTCTTGGCGTCCTTGGCCGTGCAGCTCTTGTAGAGCGACGGCTTGTCCGGCGTGTCCTTGAACCCGCCGAAGTTGTCGAGCCAGTACTGCGAGACGGCGTCGGACTGGCCGGCGCCCTTCTGGTTGTACCAGCGCTCGAAGTTGAAGCACACGGCCTCGGCGTTGAACGCCGTGCCGTCGTGGAACTTCACGCCCTCCTTGAGGGTGAACGTCCACGTCTTGCCGTCCGCGGAGGGCTCGTACTTGGTCGCCAGCGCGGGCTCGACCTCGGCGGTACCCGGCTTGAAGCCGACCAGACCCTCGTACATCTGGCGAGCGACCCGGAAGGTCTCGCCGTCCGTCGCGTAGAACGGGTCGAACAGCTTCGGCGCGCCTGCTGCGCCGAAGGTCAGCGTGCCGCCCTGCTGGCCGCCACCGCCGGAGTCGCGCTGCGATTGCGCGCAACCGGACAGGGCCAGCGCGCTGACGCTGAGGAAGCCGATCGCGGCAACCCAACGGCGGCGAGCCGTTACTGAGTGGACCATCAAACACCCCTTGGACAATCCGCACATCTCACGGTGTGGTCGCCGACCATAACCGTTGTAGATACCCCGTCCGGGGTCACACAGGTCACGATCCGGCCACTAGACCAGGCATTCTGATACGTCCGGCGCACGCTCGCTGACCCAACGTGAGCACGGCAGATGCATCAGGGCCTCTCCTAGGCTGTAGAAACAACTGCGAAACGTGGAGGAGGTCGCATGAGCAGGTCGGTCGAGTTCCGCGTTCTCGGCCCCCTCCAAGTGCTCGTCGACTCCGCACCACTGCTGGTCCGCGCTGGTAGGCAGCGCGCGCTGCTCGTTTCGCTGTTGTTGCGCGCGGGCACGTCGGTCTCCGTGGACGAGCTCGCCGCGAACGTGTGGGGCGATGAACCACCCGCGCGTGCGCGCGCGACTCTGCAGACCTATGTGATGCGTCTCAGACAGCTGCTCGGGCCGTCGGTTCCGATCAGGACGGTGCCGGACGGCTACCTGATCGACGTCGACGAGAAGACGATCGACCTGATGCGCTTCGAACCGCTCATCGACCAGGGCGAACAGGAGCGCGCGGCCGGGAACCTGCAGGCCGCCTCGGCCGCGTTCACCGCCGCGCTGGGGCTCTGGCGGGGTCCGGCGCTGGTCGACGTGCCGTCGGAGGTCCTGCACCGCGACGAGGTGCCGCGGCTCGACGAACGCCGCCTGCACGTGCTGGAACGCCGGGTCGAGGTCGACCTCGAGCTGGGCCGCCACGGCGAGCTCGTCGCGGAGCTGTCGCGGCTGACGAGCGACCACCCGCTGCGCGAGCGGTTCTGGGCGCAGCTCATGGTGGCGCTGTACCGCTCGGGCCGCCAGAGCGAGGCACTGGCCGCCTACCAGCGGGTTTCCCGGCTGCTGGGCGACGAACTGGGCATCGACCCCGGCGACGAGCTGCGGCACGTGCACGGCCAGGTGCTGTCCGGCTCGATCGGTGTCGTGGCGGCCGCCACGCCCGGCGCGCAGGTGGTGGCCGCGAAACCGGACCGGGTCGTGCCGTCGCAGCTGCCGGCGGACATCCCGGACTTCGTGGGCCGCGGCGAGGCCGTGTCGCTGATCGTCGCGCTGCTGCGCACGGCGCAGGGTGTGCCGGTCGTCACGCTGGCCGGACCGCCGGGCGTGGGCAAGACGGCGCTGGCCGTGCACGCGGCGCACCGGATGCGCGCGGACTTCCCCGACGGCCAGCTGTACGTCAACCTGCGCGGTTACGCCCCCGGACCACCGCTGAGCGCGGTCGACGTGCTGCCGCGGTTCCTGCGGGCGCTCGGGACCGAACCCGACCAGGTGCCGCTCGACCAGGACGAGCAGGAGGCGATGTTCCGGTCCACCCTGACCGGTCAGCGCGTGCTGTTGTTGCTGGACAACGCGTCTTCGGCCGAGCAGATCCGGCCGCTGCTGCCGGGGTCGCCGGGGTGCGCGGTGCTGGTCACCTCGCGGGACACGTTGCGCGGCCTGGCGGTCTCGCACGCGGCGTCGAACGTCCGCCTGGACGTCCTCGACCAGCACGAGACGAAGGCGTTGCTGGCCGGCATCCTCGGCGCCGGCGAGATGGCGTCCCAGGAGGACGCGGCGCTGGAGCTGGCGTCGCTGTGCGCGCACCTGCCATTGGCTTTGCGAATAGCTGCGGCCAACCTCGTGTCGCGTCCGGAACTGTCCATCGCGGACTACGTGGAGGAGCTGCGGGCGGGCAACCGGCTCGCCGCGCTGGCCGTGGAGGGCGACGAACGGGTCGCGGTGCACGCGGCGTTCGACCTCTCCTACACGGCCCTCAAGCCCGAGCTCGCGCAGATGTTCCGGCTGTTGTCGCTCGTGCCCGGCACGGACTTCACGCCGGAGATGGCCGCCGCACTGTCGGGACTGACCACCCAGGACGCCCGGCGGCGCCTGGACCGGCTGGCGACCGCGAACCTCATCGCGAACCACGCGCCGTCCCGCTACCAGTTCCACGACCTGCTGCGCGACTACGCGGCCGAGCGCCTGGCGTTCGAGGAGGGCCGCGCGGACTCGCGGATCGCGTTGCGGCGGCTGCTCGACTGGGCGGTGCGCTCGGTCGACAACGCCACGTCGGCGATGAAGTCGACGCTGTTCCGCTTCCCGCGACCGGACCCCGTGGACGGTGTCGTGCCGCGGACGTTCAGCACCAGCACCGAAGCCCTGAGCTGGCTCGACAGCGAGCGGGCCAACCTGGTCGCGCTGGTGGCGCACTGCGTGGAACGCGACCCGGAGAACGCGCCGTGGCAGCTCGCCGACGCGTTGCGCGGCTACTTCTACACGCAGGGCCTGACCGCGGAGTGGCGCGAGACGGCCAGGGTGGGCCTGCTGGGCGCCCGCGCACCGCGCGACGAGCTCGGTCAGCTCGCGATGCTCTCGTCGCTGGGCACGCTGTACTGGGTGACGGGCCAGCACCGCACCGCGCTGGACCACTACCAGCAGGCCATCGCGCTGCAGGAGCACATCGACCTGCCGGAGGCCGAGGCCGCCGTGCTGTCCAACGCGGGCAGCGTCAACATCGACCTGGGCGAGCTGGAGCACGCCGCCGACCACCTCGAACGCGCGCTGGTGATCACCCGCCGCATCGGCGCGTTCCAGGTGCAGGCCAACGCCCTGTTCAACCTCGGCGGCGTCTACATGCAGCTCGGCCACCTCGACCGCGCCGCGGCGACGTTCGAGGAGGCCCTGGAGGCCGGCACGCGCATCGACTCGTGGATCACCCAGGCGAACTCCATGCGCGCGCTGGGCGAGGTGCACGCGTGGCGCGGCGAACCGGACCTGGGCGCGTCCTACTTCGCGCGGGCGAGCGAGCTGTACGAGCGTGCCGCGGCCCGCAACTTCGGCCACACCATGCACGAGGGCATGGCGATCACGCTGATCATGCGCGGCCGGTTCGAGGAGGCCGCGGTGGAGGCGACCGCCGCCATGCGGATCGCGCACGAGATGGACAACGTGAAGAGCGTCTGCGACGCGCGCAACCTGCTCGGACGGGCGCTGGAAGGCGCTTCCCGGTTCGACGAGGCCGTCGAGCAGTTCTCGTCGGCGCTGTCGATCGCGGCGGAGACCGGCTACTCGTGGGGCCTCTGCTCGGCCCGCCGCGGCCTGGCGTCGGCCTACCGCGGCGGCGGCCGGTACGCCGAAGCGCTGGAGATGGCCTCGTCGGCGCTGGTGGAGGCGGGGCGGTCGCGGTTCCGGCTGGCCGAGATGGAGGTGCTGCTCGTGCTCGGGCGCATCCACCTCGACACCGCGGACGCGGCGGCCGCTCTCGACTGCGCGCTGCGGGCGGCGTCCGTCGGGTCGGACTCCGGGCACCGGTGGGTGTTCGGGCGGGCGCTGCTGCTGGCGGGCGACGCGGCGTTCGCGATGGAGGACGTCGTGGCGGCCCGCGGGCACTGGGCGTCGGCACTGGAGGTGTTCAGCGCGATCGGCACGCCGGAGGCGTCGGTCGTCCGCGCTCAGCTCGAGGTGACGACGTAGTCGGCCCTGGCCCTGGTCTCGTCGACCGCGAACCAGCCGCATTCGTACTGCTGCCACCGCCGCAGGTGCTCGCGCTGGCTCTCGCCGTCTCTCGCGACCGCGCGTTCCAGGCGTGCGGCTTCGTCGCCGTGGTCGACGAAGACGCGGTAGCTCAGGTGGGTGTTGGCCTTCCTGGCCGAGGAGAAGCCCTCCAGGACGATCGTCCCCTGTGGACGGATCGTGACCTCGTCGCCTTCCTCTACACACGGGAAGCCCGGCGACCAGTCGGTTTTCCGGTAGGTGCCTTCGCGTCCCGAGGCGACTGCCCTGAGGGCCTGGTCGAGCCGCGGCCACCACCGCGTCGTGGGGTCGTCCCACGTGGCGAAGTGGTCGGTGCTGATGAGCTGGGCGCCGAGCTCCCGGGCGAGCTGCTCCGCGAACGTCGTCTTCCCCGCGCCCGAGGGACCGTCCACCGCGACCAGGCGGGTCGTGCCCAGCCGCGGTGGGGTCGCGACTACATGCTGCGGCGACCAGATAGCGCACGCCCCAGCGTGAGCTCGTCCGCGAACTCCAGGTCGCCACCCATCGGCAGCCCGCTGGCGAGCCGCGTGACGGCGAGACCGGGGAAGTCCCTGAGCATCCGCACGAGGTAGGTGGCCGTGGCCTCGCCCTCGGTGTTGGGGTCCGTGGCGATGATGACCTCGGAGATGTCCACACCGTCGGTGGCCGTGCCGATCCGGTTGAGCAGCTGCCGGATGCGCAACTGGTCGGGCCCGACCCCGCTGAGCGGGTCCAGCGCGCCGCCGAGGACGTGGTAGCGCCCCCGGAACTCCCTGGTGCGCTCGATGGCCTGGACGTCCTTCGGCTCCTCGACCACGCACACCAGGCTGAGGTCCCGCTTGGGGTCCCGGCAGATGCGGCAGGTCGTCTCCGCGGACACGTTGCCGCAGACGTCGCAGAAGACCACGCCCTCCTTGACCTTCTGCAACGCGTGCTGGAGCCGCTCGATGTCGGCCGGCTCCGTCGCGAGGAGGTGGAAGGCGATGCGCTGCGCGCTCTTCGGGCCGACGCCCGGGAGCCTGCCCAGCTCGTCGATCAGGTCCTGTACCGGGCCCTCGTACATGTGTCAGCCGATCTCCGTGTCCCGATCTCCGTGTCCCGGGCTCAGCCCAGCAGTCCGCCGAGACCGCCCTGGGCCAGCGGGCCGAGCTTCTGCTCCACCAGCTGCTGCGCCTTCTGGTTCGCGTCCTTGATCGCCGCGATGACCAGGTCCTGGAGGGTGTCCACGTCCTCCGGGTCCACGATCTTGGGGTCGATGGCCAGGTTGACCAGCTCGCCGCCGCCCGTCACCGTCGCCGTGACGAGGCCGTTGCCCGCGTCGCCGGTGACCTCGGTGTCGGCCAGCTGCTGCTGGGCTTCTGCCATCTGCTGCTGCATGGACTGGGCCTGCTGGAGCAGGGCCTGCATGTCGAACTGACCGGGTTGCACCGCTGGTCCCTTCTGGTCGTCTTCGTTGTTCGTCCAGGGTACGGGCGGGGTGGTCGTGGCCTCGGGCGGGCGGGTTCGCCCGAGGCACGAGCCGAGGCCGCTCGGCTTCGCCGGCGCGGGCCCGCCGTTGCGTCAGGCTCGCTTCAGCGGGCGGGCACCCAGTTCGTCGGCGAGCAGTTTCAGCATCACCGACTCCGGGTCCTGGGCCTGCGGGACCGCTGCCGTCGGGTCCAGCGGGCGGGCCGCCTCGGCGAGCATCGCCTCTTCGTCGTCCGGCTCGGGCGGCAGGGGGTCGTCGGGCTCGGGCGGTTCCGGGGGCGGCGGGACGTCGTCCGCCGGTGGGCGCGGGGCCGGGCGTTGCTGGGGTTCGGGTTGCCTCGGCTGCTGGGGCTGGCCCTGCTGGCTCGGGCGCGTCAGCGCTTGGCGCGGGGCCTTGGCCGGGGTCGCGGCCTGCTGGCCCGCGGCGCCGGGGGCGCCGTGGGTGCAGCGGACCTGCCAGGTGCCGCCCAGGACCGTGGCCAGCGCGTTGGCGATCGCTTCCGTGTTGCGGGGTTCCGCCAGGCGGCGGGCCAGCGGGGCCGAGGTGTGGGTGACCGTGACCTGGTTGCCGTCCACCTCGCTCACCACGGCGTTCGTCAGCATCGCCTCGGTGCTGCGGCTCGTGGAGCGGACCGCGGCCAGCAGTTCGGACCACACCCTGCGGACCGCCGTCGCGTCCATCCCTCCGGTCGTCGGTTCCGGGGTGGTGGCGACCGGAGTCGGGGTGGCGACCGGAGCGGGTTGCACCGGGGCCGGGGTCGGCGCGGGCTGGACCGGAGCTGCCTGGACCGGGGTGGGCTGGGGTGCGGGCGGTGCGACCTGTGCCGGGGCGGCGTGCACCGGCGCCGGGGTCGGGACGGCTGCCGGCGGGGCCGGGCGCTGGGGTTCCGGGTCGGCTGCCGGGGTGGCCGGCTGCTGGGACCTGCGGGTGAAGACCGGGGCGCCCGCCGGGGCGGGGGCCTCGCCGCCTGCCGCGGCGATGGCGGCCGGGGGGCGGCGTTCCAGTTGTTCGAGGCGTTGGAGCAGGGCCGCTTCCGACTGGCTCACCGACGGCAGGAGCATGCGGGAGACCAGGAGTTCGAGGAGCAGGCGCGCGGCCGTGGCGCCGCGCATCTCCACCAGGCCCGCGTGCACGATCTCCGCGTAGCGGGTGAGGGTCGCCGGGCCGATTCGCTCCGCCTGCGCGGCCATCGTGGCCAGTTCGTCCTCGGGGGCGCTGACCAGGTTGCGGTCGGCGGCGTCGGGGACGGCGCAGAGCAGGACCAGGTCGCGGAGGCGGTCGAGCAGGTCGCTCGCGAAGCGGCGGGGGTCGTGGCCCGCGTCGACCAGGCGGTCGATGGTGCCGAAGACCGCCGCGCCGTCGCCCGCGGAGAGGCCGTCGACCACGTCGTTGATCAGGGCCGAGTCGGTGACGCCCAGGAGCGTGATGGCCCTGTCGTACCGGACGCCGTCGGGGCCCGCGCCGGACAGGAGCTGGTCCATGACGGACTGGGTGTCGCGGGCCGAGCCGCCGCCCGCGCGGATCACCAGGGGGAAGACCGCCGGTTCGACGGCCACGCCCTCGGCGGCGCAGTTGCGTTCGAGCAGGGTGCGCATGACGCCCGGCGGGATCAGCCGGAACGGGTAGTGGTGCGTGCGCGAGCGGATGGTCGGGAGGACCTTGTCCGGCTCGGTGGTGGCGAAGATGAAGATCAGGTGGTCCGGCGGCTCTTCGACGATCTTCAGCAGGGCGTTGAAGCCCTGCGTGGTGACCATGTGCGCCTCGTCGATGATGAAGACGCGGTACTTCGACTCGGCCGGGGCGTAGAACGCCTTGTCGCGCAGATCGCGCGCGTCCTCCACGCCACCGTGCGAGGCCGCGTCGAGCTCCACCACGTCGACGCTGCCCGTGCCGTTGGGCGCGAGGCCGATGCAGCTGTTGCACTCGCCGCACGGGTCGGGCGTCGGGCCCTGCACGCAGTTGAGCGAGCGGGCCAGGATGCGGGCCGACGAGGTCTTGCCGCAGCCGCGGGGGCCGCTGAACAGGTACGCGTGGTTCACCCGGCCTGCCGCCAGAGCGGTGCGCAGGGGATCCGTCACGTGCTCCTGGCCGACGACCTCGGAGAACGTGGCCGGCCGGTACTTGCGATACAGAGCGAGCGCCACGCCCGAGACAGTACCGGTGGGCACCGACACAAAAAGGGGACCCCGTGCACCCACCAGAGCCCGCTTATCCTTGCTGCCTTCCGGCCCTGGGGAGGTTCGCGAGATGTGTGCCGCACGAGGTCCGACGCAAGTGTAGCGAACGGTCTCAGTCGAACGCATGTTCGAGTTGCCCACAGTGTTGTCCCCAGCTGTGGACAACTCCTGGACAACCAGGTCAGGGCCTGATTCCGGCCAGTCTGCGGCGCAGGAAATCACGCTCGGACTCGGTGCCGGCCAGCTCGATCGCCTCGCGGTAGGCCCGCACCGCCTCGTCGTCGCGGCCGAGCCGGTGCAGCAGGTCGGCACGAGCCGCCCTGAACGGGTGGTAGTCGCGGAGCCGTGGCTCGCCGGCCAGCTCGTCGAGCAGCGCGAGCCCCGCCGCGGCCCCGTCCCGCATCGCGACGGCCGCCGCCCGGTTGAGCGCGACGACGGGGGACGGCGCGAGCTTCGCCAGCACGTCGTAGAGCGCCACGATCTGCGCCCAGTCCGTGCCCTCGCAGTCCGGCGCCTCGTCGTGCACCGCGTTGATGGCAGCCTGCACGCCGTACGGGCCGTATCCGCCCGTGAGCGCGCGTTCGACCAACGCACGACCCTCGTCGATCATGTCGCGGTCCCAGAGCGTGCGGTCCTGGTCCTCCAGCAGCTCGGGACGGGCGGCGCGGCGGGCGTGGACGAGCAGCATCAACGCCAGCAGGCCGGTGGCCTCGCGGTCGGGCAGCAGGCGCTGCAGGATCCGCGCGAGCCGGATCGCCTCCTCCGCGAGGTCGTCGCGCTGGGCCGCGTAGCCCTCGGTGAAGATCGAGTAGACGGCCTGCAGCACGCCGGGCAGGCGTTCCGGGAGCTCGTGCGGGTCCGGCACGCGGAACGGGATGCGCGCCTGGCTGATCTTCTTCTTCGCGCGCACGATCCGCTGCTGCATGGTCGTGACCGGCACCAGGTAGGCGCGCGCGACCTCGGGCGTCGTGAAGCCCGCGAGGAACCGCAGGGTCAGCGCCCCGCGGTCCTCCTCCGGCAACGCCGGGTGCGCGCACGTGAAGAAGAGCTCCAGCCGCTCGTCCGGCAGCGCCTCCCCCGCGGGCGCGTCGGCCCGCGAGACCTCCACCTGCAGCAACGCGAGCCGCGCCGCGTGCACCCGGTCACGCCGCAACCGGTCGACGGCCTTGCGGCGCGCGGTCGTGAGCAACCACGCGCCGGGTCGGTCCGGCACCCCGTCCACCGGCCAGTGCCGCAGCGCCGCCTCGACCGCGTCGGAGGTGACCTCCTCGGCGAGGTCGAGGTCGCCGAAGCGCTTGACCAGCGTGGCGAGCAGCCGGCCGCGCTCCTCCCGGAACACCTGCTCGACGTTCACCGGCTCAGAAGTCGAACTCGGCGATCGGCCGCACGACCACGGCCCCGCCGTCGCGCGAGCCGGGGCACTTCGCCGCCCATTCGAGCGCGGCGTCGAGGTCCGGCACGTCGATGACGTCGTAGCCGCCGAGCACCTCGCGCGTCTCGGCGAACGGGCCGTCGGTCACCGTGCGCCTGCCGTCCGGTCCCACCTGGACGGTGGTGGCGGTGACGAGGTCGGCGAGCGAGTGGCCGGAGACCAGGACACCCGCGTCCTTCATCTCCTTCTCGTAGGCCTGCCAGTCCTCGACGGTGCAGTTCGCCTGCTGGTCAGCGGCCGCGTAGATCATCAGCATGTACTTCACGGTGTGCCCTCCTCGGTCGGTGTTACGGGATCACGACGAGCGGGCTGCCGCCAGATCGACACTGGCCCCGAGGTTTTTTCGGCGACCCCCGTTTTGGGCCCGAGAACCCCCGTCCGGTAAGGTTCTCCACGGAGGATTCGCATAGCGGCCTAGTGCGCACGACTGGAAATCGTGTTGGGTTCACCCCCTCACGGGTTCAAATCCCGTATCCTCCGCTCAGC
>NZ_JBHXCW010000247.1:0-10855 GCF_042725365.1 Lentzea sp. NPDC060358
GGGGGGGGCCCGCCCCGCCCGGACAGGACGGTCCCACCGCACTCCGTCACTCCGTCAGGTCGATCCGGGCGTGCGGACCGCAGAAGCCGGCGACCCGGTCGAGGAGGGTGAGCAGCACCTCGGCCGCGTCCTCGTCGCCGGCCCGGTCGACGCCCGCGGTCAGCTCGGCGACGAGGGCGGCGCGGCCGGTCCCCGCCGAGTTGGCGGACTTGAGCTCCGCCACCAGGCGCTCGACGTCGCCGCCCGACGCGGTGGCGTCCACCAGCTCGGCCCGTTCCTCGGCGTTCACCGACGCTCCCTCCGCGGTCGCACACGCCACGGCGGGTACCGGGGCGAGCTGCCACTGGTTCGCGGTGGCGTGCACGTAGTCACGGTACGTCTGCAGCGGCATCTGCACCCCTGGCGAGATGAAACCGTGGTTCAGGTTGTGCGGGTCCGCGACGTACTGCAGCTGTTTCGGCGTGAGCACATCCGTGTCGAGCTGCCACACCCGCAGCGCCGCCTTGGTGCTGCTGCCGTTCCACGGCGGGCCCTTCGGGCGCCGGTGCACGGGCAGGTTGCACCCGCTGCCCGGTGAGACCGACGTCCCCTGCGGCGAGCCGGAGTTGGTCGGCGCCACCCAGAGGACGTCGTTCTCCACGTAGGTCACGACATCGGCGTTGCGGACACCGAGCTCGTCACCCCCGTTGTCCCCGACCTTCGGCAGCCCGGTGGCCGTGACGAGCAGGATTCCGCGATACACGATCGGCATCTCGGACCGCCTACCTGGGGTGGCTGTGGTTGTACGCGACGAAGCAGTAGCTCGCCACACCGGCCGGGTTGTCCTGCACGTCGTGCGCGGCGGCGGTGACCATGTAGCAGTCGACGATCAGTCCGTCCGGGAAGTTGTAGCGCTTCGAGAACGGCGTCCACTGGAGCGACTGCTCCTTGAACCGGGCGGCGAACAGCTGGGCGAGGTTCTGCGACAGCTCGATCGAGTCCGACGGCGCGATGGAGTCCTTGAACACGGTCTGCAGGTACGTCGTGATGTCGGCGATCCCGTTGTCCTTGTCCCAGACGATGATGTCCTCGGCCGCCGCGATGGGCAGGTCACCGGTGGTCGGCTGGGACCGCAGACCCTGGTAGTAGTAGCCGTACTGGGACGCGAAGTTCGTTTCGCAGTACTGCCACGTGTCGGCGGAGATGATGCTGCCGTCATCCCCCGTCGACACCGCGGCCTCGGATCTCTTGCCGGCGTAGACATCGCCGGCGAGCAACGCCTGCGCGGCCTTCGCGAGCGCTTCCAACGCGATCGGCGCGAGGATCTTGACGACTGTGGTCACACCTTGGCCCATGACCGACCTCCTGGTTGACGTGACTGTCCATTCGGGGCACAGCCAGGAGTACGGCATCGTGAAGATCCAACCAACAGAGCGCGTCACGAACATCCGGTCGTGAACACCGAATGGGTGACGCCATCACGCTCAGCAATACGCGGGAGGTGACGCGTCAGCGCCGGACGATTCCCCGTTCGATCGCCCCGCAGGCGAAGTCGACGAGCTGGGCCGGCCTGACCCGGTTGATGCGGGCGCCCTGCAGCAGCAGGTCGTCCGCGAGCCCGATCAGCGTGTCCCACACCCAGTGCGGCAGCGCCGGGTCGTCGACCAGCTCCTGCCCCGACTGCCCGGCGGTCTCCCGCAACGCCGTCGCGAGCGCCCTGAGCGTCTTGCGGTAGTCCTGCGCGGACCCGGCGGCCTCCTTGCCCCGGCGGCCACCGGAGAGCACCTTGGCCTCCCACTGCGCCGCCGAGCGCCCGAACCGCCGCCAGAAGTCGGTGACGAGCGGCTGGACCTCCTTGAGCACGCCGACGACGCCGAGGCCGCGGTCGACGGAGGCGAGCGCGCGCTGCAGCTCGTCGTGACGGCGTCCCATCAGCGCCGCGAACACGTCCTCCTTGCCGGAGAAGTACTGGTACACGGTGCCGGAGCTGACGCCGGCGCCCACCGCGATCGCGCGCATGGTCAGGCCCGCGTAGCCCTGGTCGTCGAGGATCAGCTCGGCCGACGACAGGATGTCCCGCCGCCTGCCCTCCGCGTCACCCCAGGCCGTCTGCTCGGTGCTCACGTCGGCCAGCCTAACTTGAACAACGTTCAAAAGCATGTTGAACGTTGTTCGATTTACTCCTACCCTCGGTGGCGTGGACCACCTCGACGCACTCGAAGCCGACAGCATCGACGTCTTCCGCGAGGCCGTGGCGGAGAGCGAGCGCCCGGTGCTGCTGTACTCGGTCGGCAAGGACAGCTCGGTGCTGCTGCACCTGGCGCGCAAGGCGTTTCACCCCTCGAAGCCGCCGTTCCCGCTGCTGCACGTCGACACGACGTGGAAGTTCCGGGAGATGTACGCGTTCCGCGACACCACGGTCCGCGAGCTCGGCCTGGAGCTGATCGTGCACCGCAACCCGGACTGCGTGGCGGCGGGCATCAACCCGTTCGACCACGGCTCCGCGCGGCACACCGACCTGTGGAAGACCCAGGGGCTGCGGCAGGCGCTCGACGCACACCGGTTCGACCTCGCGTTCGGCGGCGCCCGCCGGGACGAGGAGGCCTCGCGCGCCAAGGAGAGGGTGTTCTCGTTCCGCACCGCGCAGCACCGGTGGGACCCGAAGAACCAGCGGCCCGAGCTGTGGCGGCTCTACAACACGCGGGTGGCGCCCGGCGAGAGCATCCGGGTCTTCCCGCTGTCGAACTGGACCGAGCTCGACGTGTGGCGCTACGTCGAACGCGAGGGAATCCCCGTGGTGCCGCTGTACTTCGCCGCTCCCCGCCCGGTGGTCGACCGCGACGGCCTGCTGATCATGGTCGACGACGAGCGCATGCCGCTGTCCGGGCAGCCGCGGCGGGAACTGGTCCGGTTCCGCACGCTCGGCTGCTACCCGCTGACCGGCGCCGTGCGCAGCGAGGCCCGGACCGTGGCGCAGATCGTCGAGGAGATGCGGACCGCGACGACGTCCGAACGCCAAGGGCGGCTGATCGACCACGACCAGAGCGGATCGATGGAGCGCAAGAAGCGGGAGGGCTACTTCTGATGGGCACCCCCGGACCGGCGGAGACCCTGCGGTTCATCACCTGCGGCAGCGTCGACGACGGCAAGAGCACCCTGATCGGCCGGCTGCTCCACGAGTCGAAGCTGCTCTACGCCGACCACCTCGCGGCACTGGAGGCGGACTCGCGGCGGGTGGGCACCCGCGGCGGCGAACTGGACTTCGCGCTGCTCGTGGACGGGCTCGCCGCGGAACGCGAGCAGAGCATCACGATCGACGTGGCGTACCGGTTCTTCGCGACCGACGCCCGGCGGTTCATCGTCGCGGACACCCCGGGCCACGAGCAGTACACGCGCAACATGGTCACCGGTGCGTCCACGGCCCAGGCGGCGGTGATCCTGCTCGACGCGCGCAAGGGCGTCCTCGACCAGACCCGCCGGCACGCCCGGATCGTGTCGCTGATGGGAATCCGGCACGTGGTGCTGGCGGTGAACAAGCTCGACCTGCTCGACTACTCCCGCGACGTCTTCGACGACGTCTGCGCCTCGTTCGCCGAGTTCGCCGCCGAGCTCGGCTTCGCGGAGACCACCTGCGTGCCGATGTCCGCGACCGAGGGCGTCAACGTGGTCGGCCGCGGCGAGCGGACGCCCTGGTACGACGGGCCGACGGTGCTGCAGTGGCTGGAGGCGGTCCGGCCGGGCACGACGGCCGGCGGCCCCTCGCGGTTCCTCGTGCAGTGGGTCAACCGGCCGGACTCCTCGTTCCGCGGGTTCTCCGGGCGGGTGCTGGGCGGCACGCTGCGCGCGGGCGACGAGGTGTGCGCGGGCGGTAGGAAGTCCACTGTGGACCGGATCGTCACGATGGGCGGCGACCTGCCCGAGGCGCCGACCGGGTCGTCCGTCACCGTCGTGCTGTCCGACGACGTGGACGTGAGCCGCGGCGACGTGCTGGCCGCCGCCTCCGACCCGCCGGGCGTCGCCGGCTCGTTCCAGGCGCACCTCGTCTGGCTGCACGAGACGGGACTGCTGCCGGGCCGGCAGTACCTCGCCAAGATCGGCGCCCGCACCGTCGGTTTCACCGCCACGAAACCCCTGCGGCTCAACGAGATCGGCACCGACACCGTGCACTTCGACGCACCCGTGCCGTTCGAGGGCTACCGCACCAACCGCGACCTCGGCTCGTTCGTCGTGCTCGACCGGCTCTCCAACGCCACGGTCGGCGCCGGGATGATCGACTTCGCGCTGCGCCCGGCGGACGTCCGCTGGCAGAACCTCACCGTCGACAAGCGGGCACGGGTCGCGCGCAACGGGCACCGGCCGTGCGTGGTGTGGCTGACCGGGCTGTCCGGCGCGGGCAAGTCCACGATCGCCGACCTGGTCGAGAAGGCGCTGCACGCCGAGGGCCGGCACACGTTCCTGCTCGACGGCGACAACGTCCGGCACGGCCTCAACTCCGACCTCGGGTTCGGCGACGCCGACCGGGTCGAGAACATCCGGCGGATCGCCGAGGTCGCCGCGCTGATGGTCGACGCCGGACTGATCGTGCTGGTCTCGTTCATCTCGCCGTTCCGCGCGGAACGGGCGCTCGCGCGCGACCTGGTCGAGGAGGACGAGTTCTGCGAGGTCTTCGTCGACACGCCGCTGGAGGTCGCGGAACGGCGCGACCCGAAGGGCCTGTACCGCAAGGCCAGGCGCGGCGAGCTGCCGAACTTCACCGGGATCGACTCGCCCTACGAACCTCCCGAGCGGCCCGAGCTCCGGCTCGACACGACCGCGCTGAGTCCCGAGGCGGCCGCCGAGGCCGTGGTGGCACGACTGCGTGCGCTCGGCGTCTGGTGAACGTTGTCCAATTTCGTGTACGTTCAGCTAGAACACGTTCTAGATTCGGGAGGCATCCGTGCCGGACGAGGCGTGGTCGCAGTTCTGCCGGGCGCTCGAGAAGGCCGGCGAGGTGGTCCTCTCCGGGCCGGACACCCCGCTCGACCGGGCGGAGGGCCACCGGTACCTCGCCCGGCTGACCCGCGAGATGCTGTACTCCTGCCTGGACAACGCCGATCCCGACTTCCCGCGCTTCCACGAGCTCGACCTCGTCAAGATCGGCGCGGACAACCCCGACAACGTCTACCTGTCCGCGAACATCCGCGGCGACCGCACGTACCGGATCACCGGCAGGCGCGGCACCATCGCGTACTTCAGCATCGGCTCCAAGGCCAACCGGTACGCCAAGGACGGCACGATGGCCTCGACCGGCGAGCTGTCCGGCGCGGACCTGGAGGTGGCACCGGACGGCACGGTCGAGATCATCGCGAGCGCCGCCGAGCAGCCGGGGAACTGGCTGCCGCTGGCGCCCGACTCGACCGGTCTGGTCGTGCGCCAGACCTACCTCGACCGCACCTGCGAAGTGCCCGGCCAGTGGCACGTCGAGCGGGTGGGCGGCCCCCCGGCACCCGCCGGGCTCACGCCGGAGTTCCTGGCCAAAGCGCTGCAACGGGCCTCGTTGTCCGTGCACGGCACCGCGGCCACGTTCGCGCACTGGACCCGCACGTTCATGAAGCGCCCCAACGAACTCCCCGACTTCGGCCAGGAGATGTTCCAGCGCGCCGGCGGCGACCCGGAGATCTTCTACCTGCACGGGTACTGGGAGCTGGCGCCCGGCGAGGCGTGGGTCGTCGAGACCGACGTGCCGGACTGCCCGTACTGGAACTTCCAGCTGGGCAACTGGTGGATGGAGTCGCTCGACCACCACCGCCGGATCACGGTCAACAAGCACACCGCGACGCTGTCCCCCGACGGCCGCCTGACGATCGTCGTGGCCGCGCGGGACCCCGGCACCGGCAACTGGATCGACACGTGCGGGCACTCGTCCGGCACCGCGCTGCTGCGCTGGCTCGGCGCGGGCGAACACCCGATCCCGCAGTGCCGCGTGGTACCCCTGGAGGAGCTCCGATGACGGTCACGACGTCGCTGAACGCGGGCGAACTGGTCGAGAGGGCCTGTGCGAAGACCGGCCTGGCCGACTTCGGCGACGACTGGTTCCGCGAGCCGCTCGACGTGCTGGTGCACAGCCTCAACACCGAGGCCGCGCTGTCCCCGCTGGGCTTCGAGCTGACCCGGCACCGGCTGACGGCGCTGCTCTCGGACCGGTTGCGGCTGCGCGAGCTCCAGCGCGCGCACCCCGAGGTGCTCGACGCCGAGGTGCGGGTGGCGGCCGAGATCTGCGGCCTGCCGCGCACCGGTTCGACGCTGCTGCACCGGCTGCTGTCGGCCTCGCCGCAGGTCACGTCCACGCTGTCGTGGGAGGTCGCCTACCCGCTGCCGTTCCCCGGCGAGGGCCTTGACGCGGAGCTGCGCAAGAACCGGGCGCGGGAACGCATGCGGGCGTTCGCGCAGCTCTCCCCCGACTTCGGCGACCTGCACACGGTCGTGTGGGACGGGCCGGAGGAGGACGTGCTCCTGCTGGACCGGACGTTCGTGTCGATGAGCTTCGACTCGTTCTACCGGGTGCCGGCCTACGGCGACTGGCTGCGCACGGCCGACCAGCGGCCCGCGTACCGCGAGCTGCGCGAGTGGTTGCAGGTCCTGCAGTGGCAGAACCCGGGCCGCTCGCAGCCGTGGGTGCTCAAGTCGCCGCACCACCTGACCGCCGTCGGCACGGTGCTGGACGAGTTCCCGGAGTGCAAGATCGTGATGACCCACCGCTCGCCCGTGAACGCCGTGCCGTCCTACGCCTCGATGGTGCGCGCGATGACGTCGCAGTACAGCGACGAGGCCGACTCCGTCCTCATCGGACGGTACTGGTCGCGCCGGTTCGCGAAGACGTTGCGGGACTTCACCTCCGCACGGGCGGACCGGCCGGACCGGTTCGTCGACGTGCGGTTCGCCGACACCGTCGGCAAGCCGCTGGAGGTCGCCCGGCAGGTGCTCGACGCGCTCGGCCTGCCCGCCGGCCCGGCCGACGACGCGGCGTTCGAGGCCTACCTGGCGCACAACCGCGAGGAACGGCACGGCTCGCACTCCTACACGCCCGAGGACTTCGGCCTGTCCGAGGACCAGCTGCGGCGTGACTTCGCCTTCTACTCGGAGGTCTACCTGTGATGCTCCAGGACGAGGTCGTGGTGATCACCGGCGTCGGGCCCGGCCTGGGGTCGAAGCTCGCCGTCCGGGCCGCGGCCGAGGGCGCGAAGGTCGTCATGGCCGCGCGTTCCGCCGAGGTGATGAAGCAGGTCGAGGAAGACGTCTTGACCGCGGGTGGCGAGGCCGTCGGCGTGCAGTGCGACGTCCGCAGGACCGAGGACGTCGCCCGGCTCGTGGAGATGGCGGTGGACCGGTTCGGCACGATCACCGGCCTGGTGAACTCGGCGTTCGGGCATCCGGGTTTCTTCGACCTGCTGGAGACGCCGGAGAAGGCGGTGCGGCGGTCGATGGACATCATCCTGTTCGGCGCGCTGAACGTGACCCGCGCGGTCGTGCCGCACATGAAGGCCGCGGGCCGCGGTTCGATCGTCAACATCGGCACGATGACCACCCGCAAACCGATGCGCGGCGAGGCCGGGTACGCGGTGGCGAAGGCGGCCATGGCGACCGCCACGCAGTTCCTGGCGCTGGAGCTGGGCGAGCACGGCATCCGCGCGAACCAGGCGGTGCTCGGCTGGCTCGACGGACCGGGCGTCCGCTTCTACCTCAAGCTCACCGCGGAGTCGCGCGGACTGTCCGAACAGGACGTCTACGACGAGATCGCCGCCCGCAACCCGCTCGGCCGCATCCCGGCCGACGAGGCGTGCGCCGGCGCGGTGCTGTTCCTGTTGTCCCGGCTGGCCTCCGAGGTCACCGGCGCGGTCCTGGACGTCAACGGCGGGGAGTACATGCCGGCATGAGCGACCTGCTGATCGAGTCCGCGACCGTGGAGATCGACGCCCCCGCCGAGTTCGTCTGGGACGTCCTGCTCGACTACCCGAACTACCCGCGGTGGAACCCGTACACCGTCGCCGTCGACACCACGCTGGAGATCGGCTCGCCGATCGACCTCACCCTGCCCCGGCCCGACGGCGGCGAGGGCACCTGGGTCAGCCGCGAGTACGTGCGCGCCGTCGAACCGCCCCGGTTGCTGCGCTACGACACCGGTGACACGTTCCCCGGCCTGCTCGGCGTGCGGGACCAGGTGATCACCCCGCTCGGGCCGGGCAGGTGCAGCTACCGCACGTTCGAGACGTTCACGGGCAAGCACGCGCACGCGGTCTTCGCCGCTCAGGGCGCGTACGTGCAGAACGGGTTCGACTCGGTGGCACGCGCGTTGCGGGAGCGGGTGGCGGGGCTCATCGCGGCACGCTGAGCAGCTCCCCGGCCGGTGGTGAGTAGTTGTACCGATGTCCCCCGCAGCCCCCACCGGCACTCTCGGGGTGTGACCGAAATCGACCGTGGCAAGCTCGCCTCGCTGGCCGGCTTCGCCACCCCCGCAGTCCTGCTCCTGCTGACCGCCGTCGCCCTGCTCGACAACACGCTGGGCTGGCAGGGCGGCGCCTACGTCGTCGCGTTCTTCTGGATCGCGCTCGGCTCCGCCCTCGCCGGCGGCCTCGTGCGGACCGCCGCACCGGCGCCGTGGCGCGCGGCCGGGTCCGGCATGGTCCTCGCGGGCACCGCCGGAGTGGTGCTCTTCCTCGCGCTGGTCGTGGCGATCGCCTGGAGCCTGTCCTCCGTCACGCACTAGTGCGGGCCTGCGACAGGCCGCGCAGCACCTGGTCCAGCGCGTGGGCCAACTGTTCGCGGTGCCCGTCGAGCACGCCCGAGGTGGCGCCGCCGACCGTCGCCTGCGCGACGTCGTCGGTCGCCACCCTCAGCACCGCGCTCATCGCGGCCGCCTGCACCCGCACGTCGATCGCGTCCGCCGGCCGGCCGAGGCGGCGCGCGAGGACGTCCACCAGCGCGTTCTCGGCCCGTTCGTGCAGCATCAGGTAGACGGCGCGCAACGCCGGTTCGCCGTGGGTGAGCCGCACGACGTCGAGCACCGAGTCGACCGTGCTCTCCGCCGACGAGTCGACCACCGGCGTGTAGGCGGCGCGCAGGTGGTCGATCAGCTCCAGTTCGGCCGGCCAGGCGCGCAGGACGGCGCAGAAGGCGTCGACGCTCTGCGCGAGCAGCGGTTCGACGCAGCTCTCCTTGTGCGGGAAGTGGCGCCAGAACGTGCGTTCGGAGACGCCCGCGGCCTGGGCGATCTGCTCGCCGGACGTGCCGGCCACGCCCTGGGCGGCGAACAGCCGCACGGCGTGGCGGGAGATGTCGAGCCGCTGGCGTTCCCGCTGCTCGTCGCTCACCGGCGGCCGGCCCCGGCGAGGCTTTTCTGCCGCAACGTCCGTCATCGGGCGATTTAAGCACGTCACGGCGTCGGAAGATTTATTGGCAGCATCTGCCAGAAAGCGCTACGGTCGGTGCATGAGCATTGACGCAGAGCGCCTGAAGCTGCCGCTGCCCAGGCCGAACGTCCTCGACCTCGCTCCGCTGTACGAGGTGCTGCGGCGCGAGGCGCCGATCGCCCCCGTGACGACGCCGGCCGGCGACCCCGCCTGGCTCGTCACCCGCTACGAGGAGGTCCGCCTCCTGCTGGGCGACAAGCGCTTCGGCCGGTCGCACCCCGAACCGGACAAGGCGTCGCGCATCTCCACCTCCGCCGTGCAGGACGGCCCCAGTGGCGAGTACGAGACCGAGGAGGTCGACCACGCGCGCATGCGCCGCCTGCTGACGCCGGCGTTCTCCGCCAAGCGGATGCGCATGCTGGGCGAGAACATGGAGGAGCTCGTCGACGGCTACCTCGACGCGCTCGTCGCCGAGCACGAGACCACCGGTGTCGTCGACCTGCACCGCGGGCTCGCGTTCCCGTTGCCCGTGGCCATGATCTGCCGCCTGCTCGGCGTGCCGCAGGAGGACAACGAGCTGTTCTCGTCGCTGTCCGAGCGCATGGCGAGCACCGAGATCGGCGAGGGGGCCCACCAGGCGCGGGAGGAGTTCTTCCGCTACATGGTCGGGCTGGTCGAGACCAAGCGAGGGCAGCTCGGCGAGGACGTGATCTCCGACCTCATCCGCGCGCAGAGCGAGGACGAGGCCTACGACTACGAGCAGATGGTCCGCCTGTGCGTCGGCCTGCTGTTCGCGGGCCACGAGACCACGGTCAACCGCATCGGCCTCGGCGTGCTGTTCCTGCTGACCGAGCGGTCGCGCTGGGAGGCGCTGGTCGCCGATCCGGACGGCCGCGTCGACGCGGTGGTCGAGGAGGTCATGCGCCTCGGCGCGCCCGGCGACCTCGGCCTGCTGCGGTACGCGAAGGAGGACGTGGACCTCGCGGGCGTGACGATCCGCGCCGGCGACGCCCTGGTCCTGTCGATCAACGCGGCCAACCGCGACGCGGGCGTCTACAGCGCGGCGGAGGAGTTCGACCCCGACCGGCCGGAGCGGACGCACCTCGGCTTCGGCCACGGCGCGCACTTCTGCATCGGCGCCTCGCTGGCCCGCACGGAGCTGCGCGTGGTCTTCTCCGCGCTGGCGAAGCGACTGCCGGACATGCGGCTCGCGAAGGAGCTCGGCCAGCTGGCGGTCCGCCCCACCCTCACCGGCGGCGTGTCCGAGCTGCCCGTCACCTGGAGGTCGGCGTGAAGGTCGTGGTGGACCAGGGCAAGTGCGTCGGCGCCGGGCAGTGCGTGCTGGCGGCGGACGACGTGTTCGACCAGCGTGACGACGACGGCCTGGTGGACCTGCTGGACGCGAGCCCGCCCGCGGCGCGGCTCGCGGACGTGAAGCACGCGGCGGCGGTCTGCCCGGCCTCCGCGATCGCGGTCGAGGAGTGAGATGG
>NZ_JBHXCW010000248.1:0-10791 GCF_042725365.1 Lentzea sp. NPDC060358
GCCGTAGCCGGGGCGCCTCTGCGCGGTGCGGTGGTGCTTCCTACTTCTGCGCGGGTGTCATGGCGTCGTGTTCAGGCCTGCGGGCTTCGACCTCGGGACGTCGCTGGGCTTTGGCCATCTTGGCCAGCCAACTCGTCGCCTCCGAGCGGACCTTCGCCAGCTCGTCGTCGCGTGCCTGTTGCTCGTTCATCGGCCACTCCCTGCATTCGGGAAATCGCTTCGATGGGAGCACTACCGGGCGTGTGCCCGCTAGGGCCGCCATGCTTGTGGGTGAACCTGGTTGACAGCATCGCTTGTGGACACGTTCCGCGCACGTCGTGCGTCAGTACCCCAGGTAGCCGCCGCCCAGGTTCATGTTCACGAGCCCGGGGTGGTTCTGGAAGCCGCCGTAGCGCGCGTAGGTGTAGCGGACGCCCGCGATGATGTTGTCGACCGGCGCCAGGATGTTGTCGTACCCCGGCAGCTTGTAGGCGCGGAACGTCGGGTCGATGCACTGCATGAGGCCCTTGGACGGCGTGCCGCGCATGGCGTTGGAGTCCCAGTTGTTGACGGCGTTGGGGTTGCCGTTCGACTCCTTGATGATGATCGTGTAGATCTCGTCCATGCTGCTGTTGTCGATGGCCGTGCCGTTGGCCTGCAGCACCTTGATGGCTTCCTTGATCCAGCCCTCGACCTCGCGCTGCTTCGCGGGCTTGCGCATCTCGATCTGACGCTCGGCCTCGGCCTTGGCGGCGGCCTCGCGCTCGGCGTGGGCGTTCGCGGCGAGCTTCGTGGCCTGCTCGAACGTCTGCTGCGCGTACATCTGCTGGAACTGCAGGAGCCTGCCGACCTGGTTGCCCGGGTTGACGTCGTGCACCGTCTGGATCGCCTGCGGCTGCTGCGTGTCCGGGAGAACACCCAGCTCCGCGGCGCCCGCGGCCAGCTCGGTGGCGCCACCGCTGGTGGCGGCGTTCGCGATGGCGGCGGTACCGGCGGCCACACCCGCGGCGACGACGATGGCGGACACGCGGTGCGCGAGCGGGACCTTGTCGTCCTCCGCGCGGTGCGCGCCGATCTTCAGTTCTGCGTTGGGCACGACCGTGTACACGGTGCGACCGGCGGCCTTGCTGTGCCGGGCCAAGGGGGAGCCTCCTGCGTCGGGGAGCTTGGCCACCGGACTCTCCCGGCGGGGGATTCCGGGCGGGACGTTGGACCCTACGAGCTGCGGTTCCTTGTCCTGCCGGTGACCAAACCGTTATCGGCGGGCGAGAACGTAACCTCGCGTCACGAGTCCGGGCAAGCTTGAGGGCCCGCCGGGTGACTCTCGTCACGTTTTCGGGAAGCCTGGCGACGGCTCACTAACAGACAGTCAGTGATCTGCTCTGAAGAGTGAATCCGTCACGCTTGGTGGTGGGGGTCAGGGTGATGCGTCGCTGACCTGCGGGGGCTTGATCGCCGGACAGCGTTTGTTCGGGGTCTGATGAGGTGTACGGAGAGAGTGCCTCCGCGGTTCACACGAAGTTGAGCATCATCGGAAGAGAGCGCTCACATCGATGGGCCGAGACGGCCGCCAGAAGACGTCGACCTCGAGCCAGCGCGAGGTGGCCTCCGCGAAGTGGTCTTTGAGCGCCTCCAGGCACGGCATCGCACCCTTCAGCACCTCCACCGGCTTCCCGGCGAGAGCCGCGTAGTTGTCGTAGGCGCGCAGTCGGGGATCGAGGGCTACGACGAGTCGCTCGGGATCGACGGCGATCAATCCCTTGTCGAACAGCATGTGGATGTCGGCCCGCAGCATCGCGCCCTCTTCCGGCACGTGCCGCCCGTGCTCGGCGAACGCCCTCAGGTGGGCGGCCTCGAGCGCTTCCTCCGGCGCGGGTCCCGTGATGAGGCAGGCCGGGCCGTACCGCTCCAGCAGGGCCTTGCGGAACTCGGGTTGGCCGATCCGCACCAGCCCGGATCGCCTGGTGCGACCACCGACGATGGGCTTGGACGGAGCTGGTGCCGACCTGTCGACCGGGTCGGGCGGAAGGGGCATCCCCACGTCGGTGAGGAGTGCCTCGAGACCCTCGATGTCGAGCTTTCTGATGGCGTTCTGCTTCGACTTGGTGAGCGCGAGGTCGTCGAGCTGTTGAGCCGTCAACGCGAGGCTCAGGCGCTGCCAGGTTCCCTGGTAGACCGCAGTGAACCGGGTGACTTCTTCCCACCGCTCGTCCGCCGCGTCGAACGGCTGCATGCAGTCCTCACGCCGGCACATGTACTTCGGGGTGGCGTTCTTCCGCTCGTTGAAGCGCATTCGGCCGCAGTGCGGACAGCGCAACCGCTTCTTGAGGAACTTCTCCTCGACCTGGATGTCCTCGATCTTGGCCACCCCGAGCGATCCCCTGTTGGTGCGCAGCACCACAAGATCACCCGTCGCCACGCTGAGGTGGTTCGGCACGCCGGTGTCATAGCGGTAGTACGAGTCGACGACGTCGTCATACCCCTCATTGCCAGCGAACCTCCGCTCGCCTTCTGCAACGAGGAACGACCATGCCTGCATCCGCCACCGCCTCCATTCACCGACCTCCAGCGTTGTTCACCATCGCCCATCGGTGCTGCGGAGTTACGGCCGACGTCGTTGCTCCAGCGCCTTGAGCACCCAGTCCGGGCTGTCGCCGGGGCTGTCGTTGAACGCCAGCGCGGCGTCCGGCTGGTGCCAGTGCACGAGGTTGACCACGACCTGGAAGAGCTCCAGGAGCCCCGGCCCCTTCCTGATCCCGCCGCCCACGACCACGCAGTCGTACCTCTTCGCCCGCAGCCGTTCGACGAGCTTGGCCTGAGCGCGGCCGTCGAGCTCGGCGAAGTCGATGAGGACGAGGTCCTCGGCGAGGCCAAGCTCGGCGAAGGCCCTGCTGCCCTGCTCGATGGCGGCCGCGACGGGCGCCGGGTCGAAGCCGGGGATGCTGTGCGGGTCGAAGCCGATCACGAGGATGTCGGGCACGCGGCCGAGGCTAGACCTGGTTGGCGGGTGCGACAGGCCGAACGCGTCCGCCGGTCGGGCTCCTCTCGCGCTAGCCGGTCGGACGCCTCCAGAGGAACCGCTCCACCCGGCGGCCGGCCTGCAGCAGTTCGTTGACGAGTTCGTGCTCACGAAGGCGCTCGCGCACCACCATGATCGGGTCGGGCCTCGGCTCGTGCCGAGGCGCATCGCCGGAGTTGGTGGTCGTGACGTCGGACTGCTGCGAGTCCGGGTCGTGGTTCCGGACCGCCTCCGGAGCCCGGTCCGGGCTCTCTGGGCGCAGTTCCTCGCGCGGTGCCGGCTCCCCCGCAAGGCCGTCGAGCCGGGCGGCCTCCGCCTCCAGAGCGCGGGCCAGCCGCTCCGCTGTCGCGTCGTGCAGCGCGTTCAGCCGGCGGAGCTCGTCCGGGTTGTTCCGGTAGTCCTCCCATAGGTGCGGGAGCTGGTGCAAGAACCGGTTGTACCCGTCGACCTGGTCGGTGACGCCGCCGTGGACGCCGAGCACGGCCTGCCACTGCTCGGCCAGCTCGTCCCGGCGGGCCGTGTAGCCGTCCCGCGCGGCACCAGACCAGTGGGTGGGGTCGATGCCGCGAACCCTGTCGGCGCCGTCCTCCAGCGGGGTGCGCTGGGCGGAGTTCGTCTCCGACAGGATCCGGAGCCAGCCCGGGTGGCCGGGTGGGTGCTCCAAGGCCTCCTGCTCGGCGGCGTCACCGGGCACGTCCGGCTCGCCCGGCAGAGAGGACGAGTCGTCGTCTCCTTCGTCGTGGGTCAAAGCGCCTCACCCGCCCCCAGCTCTCTCAGTCGCAGGACGAGGTCCTCGTCCGCGGCGCGGTAGCCGTCGGCCGAGGCGCGCAACGACGCCGCGATGTGCTCGGCTCGGTCGCACAGCCGTTCCATCGCCGCGCGCAGGCTCGTCTGGTACACGACGACCGCAGCGCGCACCGGGTCGCTGCCCGGCCAGCGTTCGGTGTCGATGTCGAACTTCCATGCGACGTGGCCGCGGACATCCTCGGCCACGCGGACGAACTTGCGGGCCACCACCTCGATCTCGTCGAGGTCCACGGAGAACTCGTTCACGTCAGGCCTCCTCGGTCTGCAACCGGCGGCAGATGCGCGCGATGTCGAACGGGCTCAAGTTGAAGTACGACTGGTCACTCGCCGTCGGGTCGACCGCCAGACCGATCCCGGCGTGCTCGGCCAGCCGTTCGACGACCTCGCGTCCGGTCGCCTCGACGAACCCCCGGTTCGCACCCGCGTACCCCTCGAACTGCTCGATCGTCGTGAACACCGGCAACCGCTCACATTCGTCCTTTCTCAGGGTGACGACATGTCCGCTGTCGCTGACCTCGAAGAACACCGACGACTCCAGCAACTTCCTCTCCGTCTTCTCCGGCAGCGCGCCGTTCAAGATGCGGAACTCCTCCTTGAGAGAAGGCGACGGCAGCAATGGCAGGACATCCCCGTCACCGCTCGTCACGTACTTCTGCTCTTCAGCCGCGATGCGTTCCACCTCGTCCGCAGGTGCGGGCCGAGCCGTTCCCGATCGCCAGTGACCGCAGATCCGCTTCGAGTAAATGGAAGGCAGCTTGTTGGCCGTGTTCTCGCGGAACCCCCGAACTCCAGGCGAAAGTTCCTCCAGGAACCTCAGCCGGCCACCGAGGTCGAGACCGTTGAGCCGCGGATCCCGCGGGAGGTTGTAGGCGTACGTAAGCACCTTCCGCTTGGCCGGGTCGTGCGTCGCTCTCTCGATCGCCGCCCCCACCTGCCACAAAAGCTTGGCCAGCACGACGAGACGCTCGTCGTCGCGTCCGATGTGGAGCAGGCCCGCGAGCGGCGTCTCGCGGATGTCGGCGATGTCCGGCCTGCGCACGCCCAGCCCTTTGTGCAGGGATGATTCGTCGGGAAGAGGCATCAGGAACTCCTCGGCGAACACACAAAGGTCGATGTAGACCTCGAATATTAGCCGATCTCCGCGAGCAACACCCCTCGACACCTATTCCACTCCACCAGTCCCCGAAAAAAGCAGACAGAACGATGACAGGGCACCGCAGACTTGCCGCAGACTTGCCGACCACGCGAAAATTTGCTGAACTCATGCCGCACAAGAACAGCAATTTTCAAAATTGCTGTTCACTTGCAGATTTTTCGGTGGACGACTCCAGAAAAGGGCCGCTTAAATCGATTAACAGGAACCGGAGGAACAACCGCCGAGGAGATGCCGGTGAAGACACCACAAGACCCAGCGACGTGGCCGGCACTGGTCCACCGACTGACGAACACGTGGCACGCCCTGCTGAGGCTGCTGGTCGCCCTGGCCGTCATCACAGCCGTTCTGGCGATCACGTGGTACCTGCTCCGCCTCAGCTCCGTCCACATAGGGCCGGTCGAGATCCACCAGCACCAGCAGCAGCAAATCGCTTGACCCGCGGCGGGCTCGGCCCAGCGCCGACACGCACAACGCCCCTGGCGATGGACAGTCGCCAGGGGCGTTCACATTTTCCGATGCCGACGTCGTTGGCGGCGGCCGGAGATGGCTGTATTGGCGAGGTCTAGCCGCGCAGTTCCATCGTGCAGCACTTCGGACCGCCGCCCGAAGCACGCAACTCCGAGATGTCCACGAACACGGGCTCGAACCCGCGCCGAGCCACCTGCTCAGCCAGATGAGTCGCCTCCACGGGCATGACGACGTGCAACCCGTCGGACACAGCGTTCAACCCAAGACACACGGCATCGTCCGCGTTGGCGATCACCGCGTCCGGGAACAGGCGGCGCAGCACGGCCTGCGAACCGGGCGAGAAAGCCTCCGGGTAGTAAGCGACCAGAGGAGACGGGGACTGGTCGTCGAGCATGAACAGCGCCACGTCCAGGTGGTAGAAGCGCGGGTCGACGAGTTGCAGCGACACCACGGGGACGCCCAAGACCTCCTGGGCCTCCGCGTGTGCGAGAGGGTCCGTGCGGAAGCCCGTGCCGGCCAGCAGCAGGGAGCCGGTCCAGGTGAAGTCGCCCTCGGCCTCGTTCACGGCGGTGGGCATGACGACGGAGTTGTAGCCGGAGCTCAGGAACCAGCGGCGGAAGTGGTCGGCCTCGGCGGCGCGTTGCGGGGCGCGGAAGCGGGAGCCCAGGACCCGGCCGTCGATCACCGTGCCGCTGTTGGCCGAGAAGACCATGTCGGGCAGGCCGGGGACCGGGTCGATGACCTGGACCTCGTGGCCCAGGCGCTCGTAGGTCTCCTTCAGGGCCGTCCACTGCTCCACGGCCAGGGAGGTGCTGGTGGGGCGGGTCGGATCCATCCACGGGTTGATGGCGTACTCCACCGTGAAGTACGTCGGCGGGCACATGAGGTACCGACGGGTGGTCGGCATGCGCGTCGGCGCGAGGGGCGTGGCGATGTCCAGGGTGATCGGCTCGCCTGGCCCGGAGATGGATACCGTCATGGATCGAAATGTAAATCCCCGGCTGACCATCGAACAACGCCGCGACATTGCGTGATCTGGGGCAGAATGTTGCGTGTGGACAGCATCGACCAGCGAATCATTTCGTGCCTCATGGCCAACGCCCGGTCCAGCTACGCGGAGATCGGCAAGGAGGTCGGGCTCAGCGCTCCCGCGGTGAAGCGGCGGGTGGACAAGCTGCTGGACAACGGCGTGCTGCGCGGGTTCACGGCGGTGGTCGACCCCGAGGCGCTGGGGTGGGGCACGGAGGCGTTCGTCGAGGTGCACTGCAAGGGGAACGTGGCGCCGCACGACATCCAGCACCGGCTGGAGCCGATGGCCGAGGTCAGCGCCGCCTACACGGTGTCGGGGGCGGCGGACGCGATCGTGCACCTGCGGGCCGCGGACATCCACCACCTCGAGACCGCGCTGGAACGGCTGCGGGCCGTCGAGATCATCGACCGGACCGTGTCGACGGTCGTGCTGTCCCGGCTGCTGGACCGGCCGCCGGCACCCTAGGGTTCGGCGCATGGCCGAAGTCCTGCTGGAGTTCCGCGACGCCGTCGCCGTCATCACGATCAACGATCCGGAGCGGCGCAACGCGTTGACGATCGACCTGTCGCACGAGCTGGCCGACAAGGTCGCGGAGGCGGAGCTGCGCGCCAACGCCCTCGTCGTCACCGGTGCGCCGCCCGCGTTCTGCGCGGGCGCGGACCTCACGCAGCTCGGCAACTCCAAGGACGAGGGCCTCAAGAAGATCTACCTGGGCTTCCTGGCGGTGGCGAACGCCACCATCCCCACGATCGCCGCCGTCAACGGGGCCGCGGTCGGGGCCGGGCTCAACCTCGCGCTGGCGGCCGACGTGCGGGTCGCGGGGCCCAGGGCCCGGTTCGACGCGCGGTTCCTGCAGCTCGGGATCCACCCCGGCGGTGGCATGACGTGGATGCTGCAGCGGATCGCCGGGCCGCAGGTGGCCATGGCCATGACGCTGCTCGGTCAGATCCTCGACGCCGACCAGGCCGTGGCGCACGGGCTCGCCTACGCGAAGGCCGAGGACCCGCTGGCGGCGGCCCTGGAGCTGGCCGGGCACTGCGCCGAGGCGCCCGGTG
The DNA here is from genome assembly GCF_042725365.1 of Lentzea sp. NPDC060358. Taxonomy (NCBI): domain Bacteria; kingdom Bacillati; phylum Actinomycetota; class Actinomycetes; order Pseudonocardiales; family Pseudonocardiaceae; genus Lentzea; species Lentzea sp. NPDC060358. The sequence continues at coordinate 7,515 of NZ_JBHXCW010000248.1, forward strand.
CACTCGTGCGCACGATCAAGGCGACCATGCGCGCCACCGGTGTGATGGACGACCACGCGCAGGCCGTCGAGGCGGAACTGCGGCCACAGGTCGCTTCGATCGACACTCCAGAGTTCGCTGCGAGGCTTGCCGCGATGAAGGCTCGGATCAGCGGACGGTAAGTGTTACCTTGGGTAACAGGTATCGAGGGTGACGTCGGCCGCACTCGGGTATCCGCTGGTAGTGCCGTGCTCACCGTCGAGTTGGGGACCCGTTGCGGCAGATGGGACAGTTCGTCTCGCCTGGTGGTACACGGCCCGTCTCGCAGGCGGTCCTGGCGACTACCCTCGCGGTGGGGCACAGCCACCCTTGGAGAGAGGTATCGGCGTAGGAATGAGCACTGAGACCCGCAAGCTGGATCGCGTCGTGATCCGCTTCGCCGGCGACTCCGGTGACGGCATGCAGCTCACCGGAGACCGGTTCACGTCGGAAGCGGCGGCGTTCGGCAACGACCTCGCCACGCAGCCCAACTTCCCCGCCGAGATCCGCGCGCCACAGGGCACCCTGCCCGGCGTTTCGTCTTTCCAGCTGCACTTCGCCGACTACGACATCCTGACGCCGGGCGACCGGCCGGACGTGCTCGTGGCGATGAACCCCGCCGCGCTCAAGGCGAACGTGGGCGAACTGCCCGACGGCGGCATCCTCATCGTCAACACCGACGAGTTCTCGAAGCGGAACCTGACGAAGGTCGGCTACGACTCGAACCCGCTGGAAGACGACTCGCTCGAGAAGTTCCAGGTGCACAAGATCGCCATGGCGACCTTGACCATCGGCGCGCTCGAGGAGACCGGACTCGGCAAGAAGGACGCGGAGCGCGCGAAGAACATGTTCGCGCTCGGCCTGCTGTCGTGGATGTACCACCGGCCCACCGAGGGCACGGAACGGTTCCTGCGCGAGAAGTTCGCGAAGAAGCCCGACATCGCCGAGGCCAACGTGCTGGCGTTCCGCGCCGGCTGGAACTACGGCGAGACGACCGAGGCCTTCGCCGTCACCTACGAGGTGGCGCCGGCGAAGCTGAACGTCGGCACGTACCGCCAGATCACCGGCAACACGGCCACGGCGTACGGCATCGTCGCGGCGGCGCAGCGCTCCGGCCTGCCCGTCGTGCTCGGCACGTACCCGATCACGCCGGCGTCGGACATCCTGCACGAGCTGAGCAAGCACAAGAACTTCGACATCACCACGGTGCAGGCCGAGGACGAGATCGCGGGCATCGGCATCGCCCTCGGCGCGTCCTACGGCGGCGCGCTCGGTGTCACGTCGACGTCGGGGCCCGGCATCGCGCTGAAGTCCGAGACCATCGGCCTCGCGGTGATGACCGAGCTGCCGCTGCTGGTGATCGACGTGCAGCGCGGCGGCCCGTCCACCGGTCTGCCGACGAAGACCGAGCAGGCCGACCTGCTGCAGGCCATGTACGGCCGCAACGGCGAGTCGCCGGTGCCGATCGTGGCGCCGCAGTCGCCGTCCGACTGCTTCGACGCCGTGCTCGACGCGTGCCGGATCGCGCTCGTGTACCGCACGCCGGTGCTGTTCCTGTCCGACGGCGCGATCGCGAACGGCTCCGAGCCGTGGATGATCCCGGACGTCGACTCGCTGCCGGACCTGTCCGTCGAGTTCGCGACGGACCCGGAGACGTTCCAGCCGTACTCGCGCGACCCCGAGACGCTCGCGCGTCCGTGGGCCGTGCCGGGCACGCCCGGGCTGCAGCACCGCATCGGCGGTCTGGAGAAGCAGGACGTCACCGGCAACATCTCGTACGACCCGGAGAACCACGACAAGATGGTTCGCCTGCGCCAGGCCAAGATCGACGGCATCGAGGTGCCCGACGTCGAGGTCGAGGACCCGGACGGCAACGCCAAGGTCCTCGTCGTCGGCTGGGGCTCGTCGTACGGCCCGATCGGCGCCGCGGCGCGCCGGGTCCGCAAGCTCGGCCTGCCGGTCGCGCACGCGCACCTGCGGCACCTCAACCCGTTCCCCAAGAACCTGGGCGAGGTGCTCGGCCGGTACGAGAAGGTGATCGTGCCGGAAATGAACCTGGGTCAGCTGGCGTTGCTGCTGAGGGCGAAGTACCTGGTGGACGCGGTGTCGTACACCAAGGTGCAGGGCCTTCCCTTCAAGGCGGAGGAGCTGCAGGACGTGCTCGCTGACGTGATCAAGGGGGTGTCGGCGTGACTGCCATCGACCTCGGGATCCCCGGCCTGACCGGAGTTCCGACCACCGACGAGAAGCAGACGGCCAGGGACTACAAGTCGGACCAGGAGGTCCGCTGGTGCCCCGGCTGCGGCGACTACATCGTGCTCAACACCATGCAGTCGTTCCTGCCGTCGCTGGGTCTCAAGCGCGAGAACATCGTGTTCGTGTCGGGCATCGGGTGCTCGTCCCGCTTCCCGTACTACATGAACACCTACGGCATGCACTCCATCCACGGGCGTGCACCGGCCATCGCCACGGGTCTCGCCGTGTCGCGGCCGGACCTGAGCGTGTGGGTGGTGACCGGTGACGGCGACGCGCTGTCGATCGGCGGCAACCACCTGATCCACACGCTGCGGCGCAACGTGAACCTCAAGATCCTGCTGTTCAACAACAGGATCTACGGCCTCACCAAGGGTCAGTACTCGCCGACCTCGGAGCCGGGCAAGGTCACCAAGTCGACGCCCGCCGGCTCGCTCGACCACCCGTTCAACCCGGTGTCGCTGGCACTGGGCGCGGAGGCCTCCTTCGTGGGCAGGGCGCTCGACTCGGACAAGGCCGGGCTCACCTCCGTGCTGCGCCAGGCGGCCGAGCACCGCGGGTCGGCGCTCGTGGAGATCTACCAGAACTGCCCGATCTTCAACGACGGCGCGTTCGACGTGCTGAAGGACGCGGACGAGGCACAGCGGCGGATCATCAACGTCGTCGACGGCGAGCCGATCCGGTTCGGCCGCGAGGGCGAGTACTGCGTGGTGCGCGAGGGCTTCGGCCTCTCGGTCGCGAAGTCGGCGGACGTCGACCCGAGCGACGTCGTGGTGCACGACGCGTCGGACCTGAACCTGTCGTTCGCGCTCTCACGGCTGTCGACGCAGGACCTCACGCACACCGTCACCGGTGTGTTCCGGCGCGCGGACCGGCCGACGTACGACGACAGCGCGCGGGCCCAGGTCACCGAGGCCAAGGCCTCGAAGTCCGCGGACCTCCGCAAGCTGTTGCACGGCAAGGACACCTGGACCGTGGTCGGCTAGACCCCGGATGCGGGAAAGGC
>NZ_JBHXCW010000249.1:0-10816 GCF_042725365.1 Lentzea sp. NPDC060358
CCCCCGACCGCCTACCGAATCGGCAGGACGCCCGACTCGGCGGGCGTCGTGCAGTCGGCTCCCAGCGTCTCGACCGGCACGCTGATCCCGAGAACGGTCGCGGCCGTGTCGCACACGTTGGTGTTCACGTGCTGGGCCGCGTTCGTGGCGACGTTGTTGGCCTCGACGGGCACGACGACCGGCCCGACGAGGCTCGCGTTGCCGTTCCCGGCGGGTCCCAGGTCAGTGGTGGCACCGGCGGCCGTTGCCATCGCGAGCAAGCTTCCAGCCGTGGCGACCGCCACGTGCAGCGCCCTGCGCACCCCGTTCACCCTGTACTCCATTCAGATCAACCAATACGACTGAACGGATCATCGCACACAGCTCTGAGGCTCAGATCACGTGGTGGGGTGCTCCCGCGCGGCACGCGTCGCCGACCCGGAGCCTCGCAAGATCACGGTCCACGATGGACTCGCCAGGGCGTTCCCGCCTCCGAGAGGACACAACAAAAAACCCGCGTTCGCGATTTCGGCGAACACGGGTTTCCCGGTTTCAAGTGGAGCTGAGGGGAATCGAACCCCTGACCTTCTCGATGCGAACGAGACGCGCTACCAACTGTGCTACAGCCCCTTGCGGTGGTACGTGAAGAACTATAGCAGTCGCGGAAGGGGTGTTTTCACCACCCCCTCCTAAGCCCCGACAGCACCTCGGTACCGCAGCGACTCGAGCCCGTCCAGCTCGACGAAGACCGGGTCCTCGTCGTCGGAGTCGACCGGGATCGTGCCCGGCCGGACGTGGTGCTCGTAGCGCGGCAACGGCGGCAGCGCCGGCTTCTCGTCGACGGCCACGACCTCGACCTGGGTGGTCTCGGCCTCCTCCGCGGAGGGCTCGGCGGCGACCGGGGCGGGCGCCTCCTGCGGCTGCGGGCCCGTCGCACGGCGGCGGCGGACCTGCCGCAGGCGGGCGAGCCGGCGGGCGCGGATCTCCTCCTCGATCCGCACCTGGCGGCGCAGGTAGGTCAGGTAGCCCACGACCAGCAGGTCGACCGCGGCGTGGCCGTACCAGAGCGGCGCGTAGAACACACCGGCCACCACACCCGTCACGACGGATGCGAACAGCAGGAACGCGATCACCCTGCGGCGGAACGCGTACTTCGCCTGTGCGACCAGCGCGGCGGTCTCCGGGTCGTAGCCACCGCGGCCGCGCCGGAACGGGCGTTCGACGTACTCCTCCTCGTCGAAGTAGTCGTCGTCGATGTCGTGGATGTCGTCGTACTCGGCGTCGGGCATGGCGTCGTACTCCTCCCCCGCGCTGCGCGCACTCTCCTGGCGCTTGCGGGCCACCATGGGGACGAGGACCACCAGCCAAGCCACGACCAGCGCAACGATGATCAGCGAACTCGGCATTCCCCGTTCACCTCCCCCGGCCCACGCGTGGTGCTGTTCACCACGCTAGTCACAACAGTCACACCTGTGTCGGAGGCTCGCCGAACTCGGTGCGTACCAAAGTGTGGTCTATCACCCACTTTTGGGTGAAGTGATTACGACATACAGACGTGCCCGTCAGGGAAGACGGGCCTCTCCTCGTGCGACCAAACGGCGCACCAGGCCTTCCGGGACCTCTTCGGTCGTGAGGGCGAAGCAGAGGTGGTCGCGCCACTGTCCGGCAACGTCCAAATAACGTTTGAAGAGGCCTTCCTCGCGATAGCCGGACTTCGTGAGAACGCGGATCGACGCCCCGTTCTCGGGCCGGACGGTCGCCTCGAGCCGGTGCAGACCAGCGCTGCGGAAGGCGTGGTCCGTGAGCAACGCCACCGCGGCCGTCGCGACGCCGCCTCCCGCCCGATCGGCGGCCACCCAGTAGCCGATCCAGGCGGACTGCAGCGAGCCCCGCACGATGTTGCCCACGGTGATCTGGCCGGCGAGCTCGCCGTTGACCATGATCATGAACGGCAGCGTGCTGCCGTGCCGGGCCATCGAGCGCAGCGACGACCACTGGGCGGGCCAGGAGAGCGTCGCGTTGCGCTCGTCCCAGCCCTCCTGGGCCGTGGGCTCCCACTTCTCCAGGTACGCGCGGTCGCGGATGCGCAACCGCGACCAGCGCGAGCCGTCGAAGAGCCGCGGTCCGCGCAGCTCGACGGTGCCCGCGCGCACCTCGACGGGCCCCAGCCGGACCGGCCAGCCGGGGTGGCGTCCCAGATCGGAGAAAGCGCTCATCCTCCGCCGCTCGTCAGCCTCGCTGGGCGAGGAAGCTCACCAGGACCTCGTCACCGACCGAGACCTCGGTGACGTCCTCGTCGACCATGATCAGGCAGTTCGCCTCGGCGAGGGAGGCGAGCAGGTGCGAGCCGGACGTGCCGAGCGGTTGCACCAGGTACTCGCCGTTGTCCGCGTCGCGCAGCAGCTGGCCGCGCAGGAAGCCCCGGCGGCCCTTCGTCGACTGCAGCGGCGACAGCAGCCGCGCCGACACCGCGCGGCGGTACGGGTTCTTCTTGCCGAGCGCGGCCCTGATCAGGGGCCTGACCAGCACCTCGAACACGACCAGCGCGCTCATCGGGTTCGCGGGCAGCAGGAACGTGGGCACGGCGTCCGGCCCGAGCCGGCCGAAGCCCTGCGCGGAGCCGGGGTGCATGGCGACCCGGCCGACGTCCATGTCGCCGAGCTCGGTGACGGCGGCCTTGACCTCGTCGCCGACCGTGCCGCCCACGCCGCCCGCGATGACGACGATCTCGGACAGCAGCAGCCGGCCCTCGACGACCTCGCGCAGCCGGCGCGGGTCGGCGGACATGATGCCGACCCGGCTGACCTCGGCGCCCGCGTCGCGTGCGGCGGCCGCCAGCGCGTAGGAGTTCACGTCGTAGACCTGGCCCTGGCCGGGCGTGCGGTCGACGTCGACGAGCTCCTCGCCCAGCGAGATCACCGACACCCGCGGGCGCGGGTGGACGAGCACCTTGTTGCGCCCCACGGCGGCCAGCAGGCCCACCTGGGCGGCGCCGATGGACGCGCCGCGGCGGACGGCGACGTCACCGGTCTGCACGTCCTCGCCGGTGCGGCGGACGAAGCCGGCGGACGGCACGCTGCGTTTGACCGTCACCTTCGCCTGGTGGCCGTCGGTGTAGCCGAGCGGCACGACGGCGTCGGCGAGCGTCGGCAGCGGCGCGCCCGTGGCGATCCGCACCGCCTGGCCGGGCTGCAGCCGGCGGGGCTGGCGCGAGCCGGCCGGGATCTCGCCCACGACCGGCAGCTGCACGGGACCGGCGTTCGCACCGGACACGTCGACGCTGCGCACCGCGTAGCCGTCCACCGCCGCCTGGTCGAAGCCGGGCAACGCGCGTTCGGCCACGACCTCCTCGGCGCAGAGCAGGCCCTGCGACTCCGAGATCGCCACTCGCACGGGTGCGGGCCGCACCGCGGCCGCGATCACCCGAGCGAGCTGCTCGTCCACTGACCTCATGTGTTGGTCCTCGCGCCCATCAGGGATCCGATCCGGAAGGATTCGATCAGGAGTTGCCGAGGCGTTCCCGCAACCACTCGCGCAGATCGGGTCCGTACTCCGGGGTCTCGAGTGCGAAGTCAACCGCAGCGCGCAGGAATCCTGCGGGATTGCCGAGGTCGTGTCGTCCGCCGCGGTGCACGACGACGTGCACGGGGTGACCCTCGTTGATCAGCAGCGCGATGGCGTCGGTGAGCTGCAGCTCGCCTCCCGCGCCCGGCGTGATGCGCTTCAACGCGTCGAAGATCGCCCGGTCGAGGAGGTAGCGGCCGGCCGCGGCGAAGGTCGACGGCGCGTCCTGCGGCTCGGGCTTCTCGACCATGCCGACGACCTGCTTGACGTCGTCGCTGCCCGTGTCGCGGACGTCGAACACGCCGTAGGCGGAGATCTGCTCGCGCGGGATGTCGAAGGCGAGCAGGACGGTGCCGCCCTTCTCCTCGCGGATCTCCGCCATCTTCTTGAGCGCACCGGTCGGCAGGATGATGTCGTCGGGCAGCAGCACCGCGACGGCCTCGTCCTCACCGGTCAGGTTGCCCTCGGCGCAGCCGACGGCGTGGCCGAGGCCGAGCGCCTGCTCCTGGATCGCGGTCTCGGCCTTGATCAGCTGCGGGGCCCGGCGGATCTTCTCGACCAGGTCGGACTTGCCCTTGTCGGTCAGCGACTGCTCGAGGTCGGGGTTCGCGTCGAAGTAGTCGGCGACCGACGCCTTGGTCGGCGAGGTCACGATGACCAGCTTCGTGGCCCCGGCTTCGGCGGCCTCCCTGGCCACGTACTCGATGGCCGGGGTGTCGACCAGCGGCAGCAACTCCTTCGGCACGGCCTTGGTCGTGGGGAGGAAACGGGTGCCCAGACCTGCCGCGGGCACGATAGCGGTGTGGAAGGCGCTGCTCATGGGCTGCGATGCTAACGACATACCGGGGGATACCCATCATGACGTCCGATCTTCGCGACCGTAAGGCCGCCCTGCGTACGGAACTGCTGGCCGCGCGGCGCTCGCTGCCGCCCGAGGTGCGCGCCGCCGAGGCCGCCGCGCTGCGGGCGCACGTGGACGCCCTGGACGTCCGGCCTGATCAGACGGTGTGCGCGTTCCTGCCGGTCGGCTCGGAGCCCGGTGACGCGGCGTGGCTCGACGGGGTGCGGTGCCGGGTGCTGCTGCCGGTCGTGACGGGCGACGCGCCACTCGACTGGGCGGTCCACACCGGACCCGGCGACCTCGCGCCCGCAGCGTTGAAGCTGCTCGAACCGACCGGTCCCCGGCTCGGCGCCTCGGCGATCGCTGGAGCCTCCCTGGTGCTCGTGCCGGCGCTGGCGGTGTCGGTCTCCGGGGTGCGGCTCGGCAAGGGCAAGGGGCACTACGACCGGTCGTTGCCGCTGGTCACGGCCCCGCTGGTGGCCGTGGTGCGCGACTGCGAGGTGCTGCCCTCGGTACCCGCCGAGCCCCACGACGTGCGGATGAACGGCGTTCTGACACCCTCCACGGGCCTGCGATGGCTGTGACTTTGCTCCGGGGTGTTTGCGCTCCGGGAAGGATCTGAGTGAAAATCGTGTTGGCACTCACAACGGTCGAGTGCCAGATCTAGGAGCGAACCCAGTGCCTACGTACCAGTACGCCTGCACCGCGTGTGAGCACCGGTTCGAGGCTGTGCAGTCGTTCAGCGACGCCTCCCTCACCGAGTGCCCGGAGTGCGCGGGCAAGCTGCGCAAGCTCTTCGGCGCCGTCGGTGTCGTGTTCAAGGGCAGCGGCTTCTACCGGACCGACAGCCGTTCGGGCTCGTCGAAGGACTCGTCGTCCACGGCGGCGTCCTCGTCGTCCGCTTCGACCACGTCGTCCTCGTCTTCGTCCTCCTCGGACTCGAAGTCCACGACGTCCTCGTCCTCCTCTTCGTCGTCCTCGAGCACCCCGGCGGCCGCCGCGTCCTGAAGATCGCGAGTTGTCCACAACTTGCGCCCGGCCCGGTCCGACATGCCCCCGACAGCCCTACCGTCGGGGGCATGACCCTTTCCAGCACGCTGTCCGACCGAGTCCGCTCGCTCCTGCGCCGCCGCCCCTCCGCGGTGTGGCGCCGGTCCCTGGCCCTGGTGCTCGCCCTCCTGGCCGCGTCGACGGCCTTCTGGCCGGACGTGGGCCATCCCGCCGTCGTCGCCTCCCGCGACCTGCCGCCGGGCGTCCCGCTGGCCGACTCCGACCTGCGCCTGGTGTCGTTCGACGCGCCGGTGTCCGGGTCGTTCTCCGGCGTGTCCGCCCTCGTGGGCAAGACCCTGAACGACGCGACGCGGGCAGGCGTCCCGCTGACCGACCTGGACCTCGCCACCGCCGACCCGGACGCGGCGTCGGTGGCCGTCGAGGTGGCTGACCAGGGCCTCGCCGACGTGGTGCGGCCCGGCGACCGGGTCGACGTGGTGACGTCGACCGGCGAGGTGCTGGCCGAGAACGCGTCGGTGCGGGAGACGCGCGGGCGTGTCGTTGTGCTGACGTTGCCGAGACTTAATGCAAATCGCGTCGCCGCGATGTCACTGGATCATGCATTAGCCGTTACTCTCCGCTGATGCTGAAGGGATTCAAGGACTTCCTGATGCGCGGGAACGTCGTCGACCTGGCTGTAGCCGTGGTCATCGGCACCGCGTTCACCGCGATCGTCACCGCATTCACCACGAGCCTCATCAAGCCGCTCATCGCTTCGCTGGGCAACGCAGAGACCAAGGGCCTCGGCGTTCAACTGCGCGAAGGCAAGGAGGACACGTACCTCGACTTCAGCAACGTCATCAACGCGGCGATCAACTTCGTGATCGTGGCCGCCGTCGTCTACTTCGTCCTGGTGCTGCCGATCAAGAAGATCCAGGAGCGCCGCAAGAGGGGCGAGGAGGCCGGCCCGGCCGAGCCGACGAACGTCGAGCTGCTGATCGAGATCCGCGACCTGCTCGCGGCCCAGCAGGGCCGCGACACGACCGTGGTCCAGCCGGCGACGGACGTGCGAGCCCCGAAGGTCTGACCCCTCCCGGCCGCCGCTCGGCGACGGGTGGCGGCCGGCCCTAGCTCGGGCGCGGGTCTGGCTCGGGTGCGGGTCTGGCTCGGGTGCGGTCCTCGCTCGGGCGGCGTCGGCACGCGCGATCACAACTCGCGCACGGGCGCGGTCTGCGGTGCGGATGCTCCAGGCGACGTGGCGACGGACGCCGCGTTCGTCGGGACGAGCACGCCACGCGGCTCGGCCTTGCCGACGAATGCGCACGCCTCGGCGCGCAACTCGGCCTGGGCACGCCATCGTCCTGGGCACGCCACGAGGCTCTCGCGCGCTCGACAGCGGTGCGCTCGGCCGTCCCAGCGCGCCCAGCCGTTCCGGCGCGGACAGCCTCCGAGGTCCGGCGACCGGTGCCCTGCGACCGGTGCCCGCTCGACCATCCCGGCGCGCTCAGCCGACCCGGCATGCTCAACCAGCCCGGCACGCTCAACCAGCCCGGCACGCCGGAGCGCTCAGCAGTCCCCGGCGCTCAGCCGACCCGGCACGCTCAGCCAGCCCAGCACGCCGGCACGCTCAGCCGTCCCCAGCGCTCAGCCGCCGTGGTGCGGCGGCCTGTTCTCGCGGTACCAGGACTCGCGGTCCTCCGCCGAGCCCCCGCCACCGCGCTCGTCCGACGTCGTCTCCGGGAGCACGTCGCCGAACACCTCGGCCAGCCGCCGACGACGCCGGGCTGCGGCGTCGTCGTCGGCCGGCTGGGGCGAATCACTCTTCGTCAAGACCGCTCAGCTGCTCGATGACGTAGGGCACCAGTGCCGACAGCGTCGCCATGCCGTCGCGGACCGCCGAGCGCGAGCCCGCGAGGTTCACGACCAGCGTGCTGCCGGAGACGCCGGCGAGGCCGCGCGAGATGCCCGCGTCGACCGCGCCCGCGGCGAGGCCGGACGCGCGGAGCGCCTCGGCGATGCCGTGGATCGGGCGGTCGAGCACGCCCTGCGTGGCGTCCGGGGTGACGTCTCGCGGGGACACGCCTGTGCCGCCCACGGTGACCACGAGGTCGACGCCGCCGATGACGGCCGTGTTGAGGGCGGCCCGGATGTCGACCACCTCGCCCTCGACCGCGACGGTGCCGTCGACGATGAAGCCGACTTCTTCGAGGAGTTCGGTGACGAGAGGCCCGGAGTTGTCGTCCTGCTCGCCGTGCGCCACCCGGTCGTCCACGATCACGACCAAAGCGCGGCCAAGGCGCTGCGCGCTGCGTTCCATGCGATCACCGTAGCGGGAGTCGGACTTCGAAGCGGCAGCCAGGACCGTGGTTCTGCGCACCGATGCGCCCGTGGTGCGCGTCGACCAGCCCCCGCGCGATGGAAAGCCCCAGTCCGGCGCCGGAGGGGTTGCGCGCGGTCGAGCCGCGGAAGCCCACGTCGAACACGTGCGGCAGCACGTCTTCGGGGATGCCGCCGCACGCGTCGTCCACTCGCACCACCGCGTCGGCTCCGTCCACATCGACCTGGACGGCCACCGCACCGCCATCGGGCGTGTGGCGGATCGCGTTGGACACGAGGTTGCGCACGACACGCATCAGTTCCGGATCGGAACCCCGCACGACGGGCCACTGGCGGGCGTCGGCCCGCAGCCGCACGCCCTCGCGCGCCGCCACCGGGCGGGACGCGGCGACCACGTCGCTCACCACGTCGGCCAGCGCCACGTCGTGCATCGACAGGTTCAGCGCGCCCGCGGTGATCCGGGAGAGCTGGAACAGGTCGTCCACGAGCTTCGACAGGTGGTCGGCCTCCAGGGCGATCTGCTTGGCGTAGACGGCGACCTCGCCCGGCTCGGAGACGACGCCGTCCTCCAGGGCCTCGGTCATGGCCCGGATGCCGGCGAGCGGGGTGCGCAGGTCGTGGCTGATCCACGCCACCAGCTGCCGCCGCGCCGCCTCCGCCTCGCGCTCCCACATCGTGCGCCGGGCGATCGCGCGGCCCAGCATGATCGAGAACGGCACGGTGATGAGGCCGACCAGCACGCACGCCATGAGCGTGGCGCCCAGCATCGGCGTGAACATGAACCCGCTGACCATCAGCACGCCGGCGATGGTGGCCACCACCGGCACGATGACCATGACGGTCATCGCGGTGGTCAGCGAGACGCGGCTCAGCCTGTCGAACACGGGTCGTACCGGTAGCCGACGCCCCACACCGTGCTGAGCCGGCGGGGTTTCGCGGGGTCCTGCTCGATCTTCTCGCGCAACCGTCGCACGTGGACGGTCACGGTCGACTGGTCGCCGAACTGCCAGCCCCACACGCGTTCGAGCAGCTCGGCCCGGCCGAACGCCTTGCCGGCGTTGCCGATGAAGAACGCCAGCAGATCGAACTCGCGGGTGGTGAGCTGCAACGGCCGGCCGTCGAGCGTCGCGGTGTGCGCGGCCACGTCGAGGACCAGGTCGCCGTCGCGCACCACGCGCGGCTCGTAGGCCCGGTGGGCCCGCCGCAGCACCGACGAGACGCGCAACGCGAGCTCGCGCGGGCTGAAGGGCTTCGTGACGTAGTCGTCCGCGCCGATCTGCAACCCGGCGATGCGGTCCTCCTCCTCGCCCAGCGCCGTCAGCATGACGACGGGCGTGCTGCCGCGCTCCCGGATCCGCCGGCAGACCTCCAGGCCGTCGATGCCCGGCAGCATCAGGTCCAGCACCACGATGTCCGGCTCCTGGGCCGCGAGGGAGCGCAACGCCTGCTCCCCGTCGCCCGCGAGCTCGACCTCGTACCCGGCGTGTTCGAGGTAGCGGCGCACCACGTCCCGCACCGTCGTGTCGTCGTCGACGACCAGCACCCGTTCCACCACGTCACCACGCTAGGCCACGGACACCGGCGGCGTCCGGGATCGTCATCAGCACGTAAGAAGGGCCGTACCTGTGCGCGGGGCAGGTGCCCACAGGTACGGCCCCACGGGGTCGTCGTCGCGCCGGGTCCTGGCGGCGGCGGCCGCCGGTGCCCGGCGTCCCCCGACCTACCCCACCTCGACGCCGTCGAGGGTGGCTTCCACGGTCCGGTTGTCCGCCAGCGCGATCGTGACCTTGTCGCCGGGCGCCTTGGACCGGACGGCGGCCACGAGCGTGTCCGACTCGTCGATGCGGCGGTCGTCGAACTTGGTGATCACGTCGCCGGCCTTGAGCCCCGCCTTCTCGGCGGCGCCGCCGGCGGTGATCTCGGTGATCTTCGCGCCCTGCTCGGTCGACTCGACCTTCACGCCGAGCACGGTCTGCTTGGGCTTGCCGCTCTTCACGATCTCGTCGATCGTGCGGCGTGCCTGGTCCATCGGGATCGAGAACCCGATGCCGACGGAACCGGCCTGGCCGTTGGCCGAGCTGGGGCTGTAGATCGCCGAGTTGATACCGACGACCTGGCCCTGCATGTTGACGAGCGGGCCGCCCGAGTTGCCGGGGTTGATGGCCGCGTCGGTCTGGATGGCGTTGAGGACGGTGGCCTGCGAGTTGCGGGCGTCGCTGCCGGCCGAGACCGGGCGGTTCAGCGAGCTGACGATGCCCGACGTGACCGTGCCGGAGAGCTCGAACGGCGAGCCGATCGCGACGACGCCCTGGCCGATCTTCAGGTCACCGGAGTTGCCGAGCTGCACGACCGGCGCGCCGGAGATGCCGTCGGCCTGGATGACGGCGATGTCGGAGCTCGGGTCGCGGCCGAGGATCTTCGCGGTGGCGGTCTTGCCGTCCTGGAAGACGACCTTGATGTTGCCGCCGCTCGCCGCACCCTCGATGACGTGGTTGTTCGTCACGATCTGGCCGTTGCTGGAGATCACGAAGCCCGAGCCCTCGCCGGCGCCGGTCCTGGTCACGACCTGGATCTGCACGACGGAGGGCAGCAGCTTGTTCGCCACGTCCTCGACCGAGCCGGCCGCGACGTTGCCCGTCTGGGACGCGGGGCGCGGCGTGTCGAGCGAGCTCACGGCCGACGAGTCGTTGGCGAAGTTGTAGCCCAGGTAGCCGCCGAGGCCACCGGAGAGCCCGCCGACGAGCAGCACGAGGGCCGCGACGCCCGCCACGACCTTGCCGCGGCCCTTGGGGCGCGGGGGGACGGACGACGGGAAGCCGGGCGGGAGGTAGTACTGCCCCGTCTGCGCCCCGGGCTGTCCCGCCGACTGGGGCATCGACTGGGGGCCCGTGTGCGGTCCCGCGAAGGGGCCGTGGGGCTGGTCGGCGCCGAACTGCGCCGTCGTGGCGCCGAGGCCGAGCGGGTGAGGTTGGCCGGACCCGTGATGAGGAAGCTGCTGGCCGGGTCCGGGCCCGCCGAGCTGCGCCTGGCCCGCGTCAGGTGCGGGCACCTGACGCTGGGCCGAAGTGAAGGAGGCGGGCGGGTCGCCCAGGCCCAGGTACGTCC